>JALUHL010000098.1 GCA_027053695.1 Ghiorsea sp. | reverse complement strand
ATACCGAGGCAGCACTTTGAATTGTTCTTGAAAGAGTGCGAGTGGAGGTTTAATCTCGCTTCATCAAAAGAGCAGCTTGATGACCTCAAAAAACTGCTCAAAGAATTTTATTAGGTGTCAGCCCCTAAAAATATTCCTATTTTTGAAGAAATGCCACCACCTCAGATGAAATGAACATTAATATAAACAACCTAACAAAAAGTTACACGCAGACCCAAAAAGGTCTACTGGAAAATAACTTGACATTGTAGTCGTGTATACTATTATTATAACCTCAATCTAAATATGAGGACTGCAATTAATGAGAAAATTAGAATTTACATCTCTACAAGTGAGAGATATTGAAATTTCAAAAGAGTTTTATACTCAAAAACTGGGTTTTGAACTTTCTGAAATGAAAAATCCTGAAGCTGTTATCTTTAAATTCAACAAAGGTGAAGCGAGTTTTGCTATTAGAAAACCGCTTGAAAATTTGGAGAGTAAGGAGCTTGGAAATGGAGTTTCCATTTGGTTTACTATTGACGAGAAAATTGAAGATTTACAAACCCGTTTTATGCAAAGCAATGTACCTATTTTGGGTTCAATTATGAATACGCCTTTTGGTAAAGCTTTGCACGTAAAAGATCCAGATGGATACAAATTAACCTTTTTAGAATTAAGCTGAAAATGGTAAGCCAACAGACAAAATGCTGGATAATAACTGCTTCAAAAGAACATGTACAAAATGGAATAAAAGGTGGTTTTGCACAAGCTTGTCATGGAAAAGAAACACCTTTAAAGAAAATGAAAACGGGTGACTATGTGATTTACTATTCTAGTAAATTGTATTTTAATAAAAAAGACAAATCTCAAGAATTTACAGCCATTGGAAAAGTAATAAGTGATGTGGTTTATCAATTTGAGATGTCACCTAAATTTTGTCCTTTTCGGATTGATATTGAATTTTTTAAGGCAAATGATGTTTCGATATTACCCATAATTAATGATTTAGAATTTATTCCTAACAAACAAAAATGGGGATACCCTTTTCGTTGGGGAATTTTACAGGTTAACGAACACGATTTTAAACTTATTTCAAATTTAATGCTCAATGAATAAGAAAATCAATTTTAATTTTGAAACGCCTGACGAAAATTTAGGCTATTTACTTTGGCAAACCACTATGCTTTGGCAGCGGCAAATGAATAGAGCTTTAGATAAAGTCAATTTAACTCATACCCAATTTGTAATTTTAATTGCTTTAGCTTGGTTATCTCGTTCTTCCGAGAATGTAACTCAAAAAGAAATTGCCGACCATAGCAAAACTGATAGAATGATGGTTTCTAAAATTTTACGAACCCTAGAAAAGAATGAACTTGTTGAACGGAAAGAACATAAAACGGATACAAGAGCTAAAAGTGTATTTTTAACCGAAAAAGGAGTTAAAACCCTACAAAAAGCCATTGAGATTAAAACAAATGCAAATGAATTATTTTTCAAAAAAATATATGATAAATATCAGTTTTCGATAGAATTGAGAAAAATAATTGAATAAATGTATAACAAACGCATTCACTCAGACAAAATAAAGCTACGCCACTCGTACCTCGCTCTGTAATTTCATTTTGCTGGTGATGCGAGGCGTTAGGCTTCAAGAAGGAAAGAAAGGATGAGATTTAAAGGGGTACATCACGTTGAGTTTTCAGTGCTCGAATATGATGAATCAATTCAGTTTTTCGATAAGATGTTTGGTTGGCTTGGATATAAAAGCTTCTGGACACTCGATATTGAGTATAGATCAACCTACTATATGGCAAGATTTCCTTTCTTTCATAGCTACATAGGTATTCAACCTGCAAAAACTGGTGAAAAGCTAAAAGCATCGGAACATCAAGCGGGCATTCATCATATTGCGCTTTGGGCCAAGAGCAGAAAAGAAGTTGATCTATTTTATCAGGAGTTTCTAAAAAAGAATCACATCGAAATAACCGATGCTCCAGCAGAATACCCTACATATACTCCTGGGTACTACGCAGTATTCTTCAATGACCCATTCACTGGAATACACTTTGAGTTAGCCTATACACCATTTATACCCTCGTTCCGTTCTTATTTTAGATGGTTAAACATATTGAAAGGTATATGGAAGAAACATCCTGAGTGGGAAAAGCCACCTTGGAAAGAGGCTATGCGAAAATTACCATCGAAAAATGAACAAGCCTAATAATTGCGCAAACTCGAACTGGCAACTTCTCTAAGAAAAAAGGGATGCTACCCTTTATCTATAAAGCATTTCATAGCAAAGCTTTAACCTTAGCTATAGTGTTAAGCCATTATGGCACTCAATATTAAAATGATGAAAGAAATAAAAATACATGGCTGACACTTCACAATTGATGTGGGGCGTGCTCTTTGGCGGCATTGGCTTGGGCTTTTTCTTGTATGGTAAGAAGCAAAAAGCCGTTGTTCCCTTGGTTGCAGGCATCGCTTTGATGGCATTTCCTTATGTTGTAACCAACACCTATGCTTTGGTTGGGATTGGTGTAGCACTTATCATGCTACCCTTTTTCGTGCGGCTTTAGCTTTGACTGTCCTTAAACAACAACCATGAATACACCCGCCCACGCCATTGCCAATCTTCTACTCTTTGGCAAAACAAAGCGCGAACGCTATCCCGCAGCCATTATCCTTGGCGCTTTGATTCCCGATGCGCCTATGCTGATGTTTTATATTTGGTCGCGGCTATCAGGGCACACTGAAAAACATATTTGGCAACAAGGCTATTTTGACCCCACATGGCAGGCGCTATTTGATGCCTTCCACTCGTTTCCGCTACTTGCTGCTGCATGGCTGATATGTTGGCATTTGAAATACACATGGATGCGTATCTTTTTTGCCAGCATGTTTTTACACGCTTGCTTTGATTTTCCATTGCATCACAACGATGCCCACCACCATTTCTTTCCCTTCTCGGATTGGCGCTTTCTAAGCCCTATATC
Organism: Ghiorsea sp.; assembly: GCA_027053695.1. Taxonomy (GTDB): domain Bacteria; phylum Pseudomonadota; class Zetaproteobacteria; order Mariprofundales; family Mariprofundaceae; genus Ghiorsea. The sequence goes on along the minus strand of JALUHL010000098.1, from coordinate 8,752 downwards.
CTATTGGAATCCTGAATACTACGGCAATATCATCGCACCCATTGAAGTGCTGATGGTGGTGCTCGGTAGCCTATGGCTGCTCAAAACCACAGCGCAGGTTTGGATAAAGCGCAGCGTGTTATCCATACTCGCCCTCTACCTTGCTTTTGCTGGCTTTGTTATGCTGGTATGGGCATAAACCTTTGATGAAAAGCATTTACTGGCTTGCTTTGCTGGCGCTATTATCTGGCTGTGCAGGCAGCCCGCATGCCATTGTGCCTTCAGATAATGGGAAACAGGAGGCTACCCACAAAGCTTATATTTATCAGCATGGCTGGCATACCAGCGTGATTTTGCCTGCACAAGCCGTGCAAGAAAAAGAGCCTGCCTTAAAGCAACGCTTTCCACACGCCACATATTTAGACTTTGGCTGGGGCGATGAAGATGTCTATCAAGCTGATGAAACCCGCTTTTGGCCTGCTACCCAAGCGATTTTATTGCCAACTCGTGCCGTACTTCATGTGGTCGCAACCGATAAACCTAAGCTTGATGAGCATACCGCACCCCTTTGTTTGAACGATACACAGCAACAATCACTGGTAGCGTATGTTCTCAGCAGCTTTGCTAGAGACAGTCAGCAAAGTATCATACCCACAGCCCTCGATGATGGAAAAAGCAGCCAATTCTATAATGCTCAAGGCACTTATTATTTCCTCAATACCTGCAATACTTGGACAGCCAAAGCCTTGGCAAGCGCTGGTTTGGACATCAGCCCTGTATTTTATCCAACCGCCAGCCAAGTGATGCATGATGTGAAATCACTGAAACAAACTTGCCCCCAAAGCCAAGAATAGCCATCATAACTATGGATAATCACGACACCAACCATTGACACGAAACAGCAGCTGAATATGATGCGCTTCCTTTTTCGAATTAGTAGGAGTTTCAAATGAGTTTTACATACAAACCAAGTCGTATCCGTCGCGCTCGCACATGTGGATTCCGTGCTCGCATGGCAACTCGTGGTGGTCGTGCAGTGCTTAACCGCCGCCGTGCTAAAGGCCGCAAACGTCTATCTGCCTAAAAGCAGACTTCCCTCGCGAATTTCGTCTAATCAGTAAAGCTGATTTTGCGCGAATGAAACAAGGCAAACGTTTTACAGTTTTAGGATTACATTTAATCGTGGCCCCAAATGCTTGCGCTCATGCACGTTTGGGGCTTGCTGTTTCTAGGAAATATGGCAACGCCGTGCAACGCAATAGGCTCAAACGCTGCTTAAGAAGCGCATTTCGCCAGCATGATATTCGCCACAAAACCATAGATATTCTTGCCATACCTTCCCCCAAAATAGACACCACAGACATCAATGAACAAAAGATGAGTGCTTGCTTCAACCAGCTTTTAGAGCGTTGCTAACATGAAATGGCTACTGATTAAGTTGGTGCAGTTTTACCGCTATTTTATTTCGCCTATGCTGCCCTCTCGTTGCCGCTTTATGCCAACCTGCTCAGAATATGCCATTGAAGCATTGCAAAAATATGGCGCATTCAAAGGTGGTTGGTTAGCGCTTAAACGTATTCTGCGTTGCCATCCGTTCTCATCATGTCATGGTTACGACCCGCTGCCCTAATGCAGCCATCATTTTAATTTTTTTATACACAGGATTTGATTTCAAATGGACAACAAAAATCTGATTTTAGCTTTTGCACTTTCCATGTTTGTTTTGGTTGGATGGAACATGATGTTTCCGCCGCAAGAGCCTTTGCAGCCTGTATCCCAAGCGCAAGTATCTCCACCCACGGATGCCGAGCATGAGACTGCACCACAAGATGAGGCTCTAAATACACAAACAGCTGACCCTCAAGCCACAAATACGCAAACAACGGATACACAAGCGACAAAAGCTTTGCCTGCTGGCAGCAAAGAAGTATTGGCCATGGATACTGTGGCTGAGTTTGCCAATGATGTGTTATCCCTAAAAATCAATGTGCGTGGTTGGTTGACCCAAGCCACACTCTTGCAATATCAAGAAGCTTTGGATAACCCTGAAAAAATCAAATTGTTAAGCCATAGTGATGTGCATGAATCCTATATCAACAGCGGCGTACTCCGCCAAAAGCTGGTTGAACCGTTCAAGCTTGTATCGCTCACTGAACAAGATGGCAATACAACAGCAATATTCCAAGGCAAGCTGAGTGATGGATATGTTTGGCAGCGTACTTATACGCTTGACCAAGGCTCATATATCGTCAAAACAACTGACCGCATCAAAGGTGGGGCTGGCTTAAAGTTATACACCCAAGTCGTAGAAAAAAATCCTATCGAACCTAAAACAAAAAATTACAACGAACACAATGGCCCTATTGGTTTATTCAATGATGAATTAACTGAAGTCACTTACGACGAGTTAGACGAAACAAGCACCAAAAAATTTGCTTCTGTAGGTGGCTGGACAGGCATGATGACACGCTATTTCATGAAAGCCTTATTCGGCGCTGACCAAGATGCCAACTACCGCTACTATTTCAAAGGCGATGCCAGAGCTTATCAATCAGGTATGATTAATGATGGTGTAGTCGATGGCGGCGATATGGTGTTTGAAAATAACATCTTTATTGGTCCTAAATCTGTGCCCTCCCTAGAAAAACTTGGGCTTGGCCTAGAGCGTGCGGTTGATTTTGGTTGGTTAACCGTGATTGCGAAACCATTGCACGAAGTCATGCTTTGGTTGCATCAATATATCCCTAACTATGGCCTCATCATTATCTTGATGGTGATTTCACTGAAAGCCATCTTGTTTGTGCCAACACAAAGCGGCTATCGCTCCATGGCAAACATGCGCAAATTACAACCCAAAATGGCGCAACTCAAAGAACGTTATGGCGATGATAGGCAGAAAATGGGGCAAGAAGTCATGGCTCTATACAAGAAAAACAAAGTGAACCCTCTCGGTGGTTGCCTGCCCATTTTTATGCAAATGCCTGTCTTCTTTGCGCTATATAAGGTGCTATTGATTTCCATCGAGTTAAGGCAAGCGCCTTTCTATGGTTGGATTCATGATTTATCCGTGCAAGACCCATACTTCATCTTGCCTATTTTAATGGGTGTTTCCATGTTTATCCAAATGCAGCTTAACCCTGCGCCAACCGACCCTATCCAAGCCAAAGTGATGAAGTTCTTGCCGCTGTTTATGACGGCCATGTTCTTATTCTTCCCTGCTGGCCTTGTGCTTTACTGGGTCACCAACAATATCCTTTCCATCATCCAACAGCGTTTGGTGATGAAAAGCATGAATGTTGATTAAGCATCGCTATTTCTAGCTGCGGTACCTAGTGATACCCATCAAGGCACAAGGAGAGAAGTTTGCTCCCTGCAAATGAACAACGCGTAACGATGATAGGTGGCATTGGGAGCTTAGCCGATACCATTGCGGCGATTGCAACCCCGCAGGGTCGTGGTGGCATTGGTATCATTCGTATATCAGGCGAAAAAGCTGCGAATATTGCATTAAAGCTTTGCAGGCGAGAAACACCGTTTACACCCAGATTTGCGCATTTTCAACATTGGTATGATGCCCACGGTGAAAGCTTAGATCATGGTATCACCCTTTATTTTCAAGGCGAAAAATCCTACACAGGTGAAGATACCATTGAGCTTCAAGCCCATGGTAGCCCCATACTTTTGCAGGCGCTTTTTGAGCGCACACTTGAGCTTGGTTGCCGTGCAGCAGAGCCAGGCGAATTTACCCGCCGCGCTGTGGAACATGGTAAAATCGATTTATCCCAAGCAGAAGCTGTGGTGGCATGCATTGATGCCGCAACCCTACGCGCTGCCAAACAAGCACAAAAACAATTGGATGGCGCATTGGGCAGAAGAATCAACCAATACATGGATGATTTAACATCCGTGATTGCGCATGTGGAAGCATGTTTGGATTTCCCAGAAGATGAAGTGCCTGAATTATTTTATAATCAACTGCGGCAACGTGTTGAACACGAATTGGTACAACCCATAAGTATGCAATTAAACAGCAAGCTTGGCGAGCGCTTATTTGAAGGCGCAACCATTGCCATCATTGGTGAGCCCAATGTGGGTAAATCGAGCTTATTAAACGCTCTCTCAGGGCGCGATAGAGCTATTGTTACCGATATTGCAGGCACAACGCGCGACACTTTGGAAGTTGATTTTGAAGTGGGCGGTATCCCTGTTCGTTTGACCGATACCGCAGGTTTAAGAGCCACTAATGATGTGGTGGAACAAGAAGGTGTGAAACGCGCCAAAGATGCTGCACAAACAGCCGATTTGGTCATTTTTGTTGCCGATGCCACACGACCTGAGACTTGGGATTCACAAGCCCATTTCCAAGATTTGCATATTCATCTTCAAGTGATGAACAAAGTGGATAAAGCCCATGTATCGCAAGCTGGCTTTCTTCCCCTTTCCATCAAAAAAGAACAAGGCTTGGACACACTAATCAACTTGATGGCAGAGCAATTGGGTAGCTTTGATTTGGCGGATGAAGCCGCCATGGTTACCTCATCACGCCATCGTTTAGCCCTGCAACAATCTTTATCTCATATTCAAACTGGTTTAGGCATGCTTGGGCAAGAAGACATGATAGATTTAACAGCCATGGAATGGCGCAGCGCATGGTCAAGCTTGGGAGAGATTTTGGGCATGGGTGATGTGGAATTGATTTTAGATAAAGTCTTCTCTGAATTTTGTATCGGTAAATAATCACCCATATCAAACAAGCAAAAAAAAGACCTAAGCTTTCACTTAGGCCTTAAACTGTTCAGCTATAATCATTATTTTTGGCTTTCCACGCTCACATTGGCATAAAAAGCAACACCAGTTTCCTCATCTTCATCCAACATGATCCAACCATCAAAGCCTTGGGATGTATCGGGGATATTGGTGTGTGGTATAATCAGCGTTTTACGCACATCTTTACCCCTACCTACTTGCTCAATATGGCAAATACCCCCCAATAAGAAAGAGGTGTCCGTACCTTCACTCTCATCCTTAAAGCTAAGCTGACAATCCGTGCCATAATCACCAAGGTTGTCTCCGCCATCTCGCAATACACTGGTTTGCATGGTAATCACATCGCCATCTCTAGCATCTGCCGTGTGCGCCAAGGCAAGAACTTTTGAGCCCTTCATTGCCGTAATAAAATCGCTGAATTTACCTTCAACAATGGCTTCAAATTCAAAGTCTTTGTCCACCTTCTGAAATGCTGCGAAATTGACATTTCGCACTTCGCCCGCAAAGGTAAAACTCGGCACTAAACATAAAAAAACAAGAAAATATTTATACATATCTCTCTCCTAAAACAAGCCAATGGAGAGCTAATGTAGACCAAATAAGTACTTAAATAAAGGTTGGTTATTCCTCAGTGCTTACATTGGCATAAAAAGCTACACCAGTTGCCTCGTCTTCATCCAAAAGAAACCAGCCTTCAAAGCCTTGAGATGTATCAGGAATATTGGTGTGTGGAATAATCAAGGTCTGACGCACTCTTTTACCCGCACCCACTTCAATAATATGACAAACGCCACCCAATAAATATGAAGAATCCTCGCCTTCGCTTTCATCTTTAAAGCTTAACTGGCAATCCACACCATAATCACCCAACTGCCCTGAATTATCACGCAGCACACTGGTTTGTATGGTAATCACATCCCCATCTTTAGCATCTGCTGTATGCGCCAAGGCTAAAATTTGTGCACCATCCATAGCGGAAATAAAATCGCTAAACTTGCCTTCAACGATGGGTTCAAATTCAAATGTTTTATCCACTTTTTGGAATGTCGCAAAGTTCACATTTCTAAGCCCACCCGCTTGGGCACACATCGGCAAACATAAAAGCACCAAAACACTTATGATAGATTCCATGGATACACCCCTTATCGTGAAAAAAGGGCGCATCTTAGCGAGCTAATTTTAAAAGGAAATAGCTATATTTATTGGTGTCCGATATTCACAAAAAAGCCAACACCTGCTTCCTCATCTTCATCAAATAAATACCATTCTTCACTCTCATTTGTTGTCGCAGGGATAGGTGTAGGTGTAATCACCAAAACATACTTTTCACTTTTTCCACGGCCAATGCGATTCACCCGACAAACCCCACCTAAGGTATAAATAATATCACCTTCATCCTTCTCTTCGTGGAAGCTCAGCTGACAGTCCACACCATAATCGCCCAAGCTTCCTGCATTATCTTGTAGCACACTGGTTTGTAAGGTGATGATATTGCCATCATAAGCACCTTCTGTATGAATCATGGCTAATAACTTTTTACCTTTCATCTCAGAAAGGAAAGGAATCAACGCACCCTCAACTACGCCTTCAAACTCATCACCTGCATGCATCAATTGAAACACGGCAAGATTAACAGACTTTGCTTGCTCACCTGCCATAGCCATCATTGGCAAGAATAAACTTAAGAAAATTAGTATCCTTTTCATATCCACCTCACACATAAAACCCAATCATAACCATAGCTAAATTATGGTTAATATGAAAGCGTTTTATTAGAAATGAATCATATGAAACTTATAAGACAAGTTGATGAACAACTTGAGGATAAAGCTTATGCTCCTGCTCTTGAATGCGCGCATGCAAACTATGCCAATCATCGTCCTCTAAAACAGGCACACAGGCTTGGGCAAGGATTTTACCGCTATCCAGCTCTTCGGACACCATATGCACTGTACACCCAGACACTTTCACCCCTGCCTTAAGCGCATCACCCACCGCATCAGCGCCCTTAAAAGCAGGCAATAAGGATGGATGAATATTGATGATTTGCTCGGGGAACATCTGGATAAAAGCAGGCGATAGGATTCGCATATAACCCGCCAATACAATCAATTGGCATCCAGCCTTTTGAATCACTTCCGCACATGCCACATCGAACGCTTCACGGCTGTTATATTCCTTGGGGTTCATAAACAACACATGCGGTACACCTGCGTCTTGAGCAATCGCAAGCGCACCTGCATTGGGTTTATCACAAATCACAACCTCAACATCCGCCGCGCACTCACCCTTTTCAATCGCATTCAAAATCACAGCAAGGTTACTGCCTTTACCCGATGCCATCACGGCTATTTTATTTGTTTTATTACGCACGCTACCCTCTTGCCCTCAATGCTTATTCCCGCTCACAATGCAGGCGGTGTAATCAAAACACGAATAATACGGCGTGGGTCAGCTTCTAGAATCACAATCTTAAGCCCATGAACCTCTAGTCGTTCACCGCGCAAAGGGATGCGCCCCAAGTTATGCGTAATCATGCCTGCAACGGTATCAAAGCTGCCATTAGGAATATCCATGCCCAGCGCATGCGCTAAATCTTCAATGTGGGCGCGCGCAGCAACTTCCAATTTTCCATCTTTATGATGATGAATTTCAGAGACTTCATCTTCATTATCTTCAGCAATTTCACCAACAATCTCTTCCAATAAATCCGATAGCGAGACAATGCCCGCCGTACCACCAAACTCATCCTGCACAATCGCAATATGGCTGCCCTCTTTCATTTCAGACAATAACCCTGCCACGCGTTGTAGCTCGGACACTTTCTGGCATGGACGCAGCATGTCTTTAAGTTTAATAGGCTCATTTTTAATCTTCTTCGCAAACAAATCCCAAAGGTGAACCACGCCTACAATATGATCCAAATCGCCATCAATCACAGGTAAACGTGTGACCGTAGCGTTCAAAATTTCTTGCTGTAAATCTTCATCAGAAATAGAAATATCAATACAGGTAATCCCAGAGCGCGGGGTCATGATTTCACGCACCCGAGTATCATGAAACTCTACAGCCTTGACCAACATACGCCGCTGCTCATCCGAGCGAATACATGCTGCATTCTGTACCACGCTCAACAGCTCTTCTTCACTTTCGCCCGGGCGCAAAGCTTGAATCATGTTCTGGCGCAGTTTTTGTTTGAATCCGCTCATGATTGCCCTGCTGTTGGATATGGCGCGTGCAGCCCAAGCTCTGCCATAATGGTATGCTCTAGTTGCTGCATCTGCTCTGCTTGTTCATCTTCCATATGGTCATAACCTAGCAAGTGCAGTGTGCCATGTGCAATCAAATGATAGCTATGTGCGTCAATATCTAACCCAAGCTTTTGTGCTTCTTGGGCAACAAAGGGCGCTGCTAAAATGATGTCACCCAAGGGTTGGGTTTCGTCAATACCATCTTCTTGCATAGGAAATGAGAGCACATCGGTCACCTTATCCTGCTCGCGCCACTGCGCATTTAAGGCTTGCACATCCTTATCCGCTGCAAAGCGCACACATAAAATGGGCTGCGTAATGCCTTGCGCAATCGCGCAACTTGTTTTCACCACTTTCTCTATCATGGCAGGTGAGCAAGGCGTGTTTACGCCCTCATCCACCACCACATCTATGCCCATATCAATCATGTTTATCGTATGCGTTGACAATGCGCTCCACCAAGCGATGACGAATCACATCTTCACTGCCCAATTCGCAAACGCCAATATCTTTCACCCCTCGCAACACGTTCAAGGCATGCAACAAACCACTATCTTTTTCATGCGGTAAATCAATTTGTGTTGCATCACCTGTAACCACCATTTTTGAGCCAAAACCAAGGCGGGTTAAAAACATTTTCATTTGTGCTTTGGTGGTGTTTTGCGCTTCATCCAAAATCACAAATGCATCGTTTAAGGTGCGCCCTCGCATATAAGCTAAAGGTGCAATTTCAATCACACCTTGTTCCATCATAC
>JALUHL010000097.1:725-11906 GCA_027053695.1 Ghiorsea sp. | reverse complement strand
TATTGTGGTGGCAACACATATGCACGCTGGCGATGGCAATGTGCATACCAATATTCCCGTTAACTCCAATGATTATATGATGATGCGCAAAGCTCACCATGTGGTTGAAAAAGTGATGGCGAAAGCCGAAGAACTTGGCGGCGTGATTTCTGGCGAGCATGGCATTGGCATCACTAAGCTTGAATACTTAAATGATGATGTGCTGGCTGAGACTGCGGCATATTTAAAAGAAGCAGACCCTGAAGACTTGTTTAATCGCGGCAAACTTCAGCCGGGATTAGATTTAAGCTTAACCTACACGCCAAGCTTTAATCTTTTAGAGCATGAGTCTGTGATTATGGAAGCGGCTGATTTAACAGAGCTTTCTGAAGAAATTTCGCCATGTTTGCGTTGTGGTAAATGTAAACCTGTGTGTAACACTCACTTTCCGCGTGCCAATATGCTGTATTCGCCACGCAATAAGATTCAGGCATCGGGTGCAATTATTGAAGCCTTTTTGTATGAGTCGCAAACAGGTGCTGGTATTTCTTTTGAGCAGTTTGAAGGGCTTCACAATGTCGCCAATCACTGCACGATTTGTCATAAATGTGAAGCGCCATGCCCTGTAGATATTGATTTTGGTGAAGTGACTGAAAAAATGCGCGCTTTACTCAAAGATAAAGGGCAGTCGCGCTTTAATATTGTTTCTAAACTTTCATTGATGTTCTTGGTGATTGAAAACCCTGATTTGGTTAAAATTGTGCGTGAGGTTGGCATTCGCTGGAGCTACAAAGGGCATCAATGGTTGCACAAAGTCGCGAAAATGATGGGTGTGATTCAAGAGAAACCTGCAGCAACGCGCAATTTGGATGGTATTCAGGCGCAAGTGATTAATTTTGTGGAGCGTCCACTGCCTAGCTTGCCACTGAAAACGTCAAGGCAAATTCTTGGCATTGAATCAAGAGATAAAAATATGATTCCAGTGCTTAGAGACCTGAAAAAAGCCAATGGTAGGGCAGTGTTTTACTTTCCGGGCTGTGGCTCAGAGCGTTTGTTTTCCCAAGTGGGTATTGCTACGCAGGCGATGTTGTTTGATTTGGGCTTAAATGTGGTGCTTCCGCCATCTTATTTGTGCTGTGGTTATCCAAGCACGGCAAGTGGTGACCATAAGCAAGGTGATAAGCTCACTTATGATAATAGGGTGCTGTTCCATAGATTGAAAAATGCACTGTCGCACCTTGATTTTGAAGCGGTGATTGTATCTTGTGGCACATGTTATGATCAGTTGGAGCGCTATGAATTGGAAGAAGTGTTTAAAGGCGCGCCATTGATTGATATTCATGAGTATTTGATGACGCAAGATGTCAGTGTGAATGATGTGGAAGGGGTGCAGTATATGTATCATGAACCATGCCATAACCCCCTAAAACGTCATGGTTCAGAAGTGGTGATTGAATCATTATTAAACAAAAAGTCTGTAGAATCTGAAGAGTGTTGTGCTGAAGCGGGAACGCTAGCGGCAGCTCACCCTGAAATTTCAGGAAAAATCAGAGCGCGCAAAGAAGAAAAAATGGTGGAAGCCAGTGAAAAACTTAAACTGTTGGGTGATGAAGAACAAAAGCTTCTCACTTCTTGCCCTGCATGCCTGCAAGGTTTATCGCGTTTGGAGGATGTGTCGGGTGTGAAGTCTGATTATATTGTGGTTGAGCTTGCCAAACAGTTGCATGGGGATAATTGGCAGAAGATGTTTGTTGAGCGCATTAAGGACGGTGGTATTGAACGCGTACTGATGTAAGAGACCTCTGCCGCACTTTTTTGGCTACATCTGTGTTAAAAACACTCCTTCAAACCTCATTTGCAAACAGCAAACTGCGGTTTCAGAATTGTTTTTGCCTAGATTCGCTCAAAATATCACTGCGGTGAAGAAGTCTCTGTAAAGAGTAATGTTAAGCATAAAAAAAGGCTAGCATTTGCTAGCCTTTTTCTTGTTTGCTCAGGTTGCTTTCTCAGATTGGAATCAACCCAGTGTTTTATTAATTGTGCTCTTGTTTTGTTTATGTGCTGCTGCAATCAATTGTTTTTCTAAGGTTTCTAAAACATCGCATACTTCTTCTGAAATATTTTGTAGACGTGAGAATAATGCTTCAGCTTGTTTAAGCTGCTCTTTTTTGGCTTTGGCTTTACCACCAAACAAACGACCAAAGGCAGACACATCTGGCTCATCAAACAATAGTTTGAAGATTTGCATATATGTACGATGAAGCTCATCGTGTGGTTTTTCCATAGCTGAATATGCAGGCAAGTTGCGCAGCATTTGCCCCGTTCCATAATACCATTTACCGAAAATGCAATCAGTTGGAAGCATAGGAATATGCTCTTTGTCCACATTCATGCCAGCGATAAGTGCTTCGGCTCGAGCCACCCAAGCTTTGTGTGCAGCACGAGCATTTCGTAACTGTGCCACTGCATCTGATAATTTCATCTTACCCTCTCGACTTCCATTAAATTCTTGTTTAGAGTCGCAAAGGTTAATGTTTTGAGGGTATGATGGGAAGCAAAAAAAATAAAAAAATCAGTCCAAGTCAAGAATCTATCAACACTTTAAAAGAATTGTGCTTGATGCATGGCGATGACCCAACCTTGCATGTGCGCCTTGCAGATTCCTTGTGGAAGGCGGGTAGAGAGGTCGCAGCTTTGGCGATTGCGCGCAAAGCATATCAAGTGTTAAAGCATGAAAATCCTGCCGAAGCGCAGGTTGTTGCAGAGCGTTTTGGCAGAGAAATTACGGTGGATGAATATTATGCTCCCGTTTCCAAAGCTTACCTTGAGCTTGCACATGTGTTTAATAAATTAAAGCGAAAGAAACAAACGCTAAATATAGATAAGGGTGATATTTTATATACCAAAGGAGAAACTGCAGATACGATTTATTTGCTGATAAGTGGGGAGATGGCGATTCATGCAGAGGCAAATGGTGTGCATGCCTTGGTGAATTATATCCATGAAGGTTGCTTATTGGGCAGAGATGCTATGAGAAAAGAAGCAACTTATCAGACCACAGCTGTGGCTGTAAAACCTTCAGCCGTACTCCAATTTTCTAGAAAACAGCTACAAAAAGCCTTTCTTAAACATCCAGATTTAGAAATTCAGTTTGCTAAAGATAGCTTGTTGCGTTCGCGTGTGGAAATGCTTTCTTCCATGCCAGCTTTTGCTCGAGTACCTATGGGTATTCGTTTCCTTTTAGCCAAGCGAAGCTGGGAAGTAAGTTATCAAGCGGGTGATGTGGTTAAACCTGCTCAAGAGCATATGGCGCATGTAGCCTTTGTGTTAAAGGGTGTGCTCCACTTGTATGATGAACATGTAGGCCAAGAGAAAATATATTGCGGGCGCATGAAAGAGGGTGATATTTTGGGCTTGAATGCACTGATGCACAAAGAAGTGCTTACGCTGAAAATTCAAGCTGAAACAGATGCTGAAGTATTGTGTATGAGCTTTACAGACATTGAAGATTTGATGGATATTCAGCCTGTTGTTCGTCAAAAGTTGATGGATGCAGCGCTGGACTTTTCTCAACAAATTACGCGGACCATTTTATTGCAAAAGAAATTAAATACTTAACTTTTTGTATTCCTTTGATTAGCTGATAATCTTGGCAGATGACTAAACATCCATCTTTTAAACAATTAAAACAACATATGGAGCAACGCATTCTGTTGCTTGATGGTGCGATGGGCACCATGATTCAAGCTTATAAGCTTGAAGAGGCCGATTATCGTGGCAAGCGCTTTGCCGATTGGGCAAGCGAGCTTAAAGGCAATAATGACCTTCTTTCTTTAACCCAGCCGCAGATTATTAAAGATATTCATACAGCATATTTGGATGCAGGCGCGGATATTCTAGAAACCAACACTTTTAACTCCAATGCACCGTCCATGGCTGATTATGGCATGGAAGAATTTGTCTATGAGATGAATGTTGCGGGCGCGAAATTGGCGCGTGAAGCCTGTGATGCAGCATCAACGGATGCCAAACCTCGTTTTGTGGCAGGTACGATTGGCCCCACATCACGTACAGCTTCTATTTCCCCCGATGTCAATGACCCAGGCTTTAGAAATGTGACATTCATGGAGCTTGTAGAGACGTATAAAGTTGCCACCCAAGGTTTAATCGATGGTGGTGCAGATATTATTTTGATTGAGACCATCTTTGATGTGCTCAATGCTAAAGCTGCGATTTATGCAGTAAAAGAAATGTTTGAAGAGCTTGGTGTAGAGCTTCCAATTATGATTTCAGGTACGATTACTGATGCATCAGGGCGGACGCTTTCGGGGCAAACCGCGACCGCATTCTATAATTCTATGGCGCATGCCAATCCGATTTCGATTGGGTTGAATTGTGCGCTTGGTGCAGGGGAATTGCGCCAATATATTGAAGAGTTATCCAAGACTTCTTCATGTTATATCAACGCACATCCCAATGCAGGTTTGCCCAATGCCATGGGTGGTTATGATGAAACACCTGAAGAGATGGCAGCTGAGATTGGTGAGTGGGCTAGGTCTGGTTTCTTAAATATCATTGGTGGCTGTTGTGGTACTTCGCCTGAGCATATTCGCGCTATGGCAAAAGCTGTGGAAGGTGTTGCTCCGCGTGTGATTCCTAATGTGCCTACACAGTGTCGTTTATCAGGCCTAGAGCCGTTAAATATTGATGAAAACTCTCTATTTGTGAATGTAGGTGAGCGCGCCAATGTGACGGGTTCTGCTAAATTTAAACGATTGGTGATGGAAGGCGATTATGAGACCGCCTTGGATATTTGTCGTGAGCAAGTGGAAAACGGTGCACAAATCATTGATGTAAACATGGATGAAGCTATGTTGGATGGCAAACAAGCCATGCGTACATTCTTAAATCTTATCGCATCCGAGCCTGATATTTCCAAAGTGCCTGTGATGATTGATAGCTCCAAATGGGAAATCATCGAAGAAGGGCTGCAATGCGTGCAGGGCAAGGGTGTGGTCAATTCGATTTCACTCAAAGAAGGCGAGGAAAACTTTATCCGCCAAGCTAAATTGATTCGCAAATACGGTGCAGCCGCCATCATTATGGCATTTGATGAAGATGGGCAAGCTGATACATTTAAGCGTAAAACAGAGATTTGCGAACGTTCGTACAAAGTACTGACTGAAAAGTGCGATTTTCCACCTGAAGACATTATTTTTGACCCCAATATCTTTGCCATTGCCACAGGTATTGAAGAGCATAATAACTATGCCGTAGACTTTATCGAAGCCACAGGCTGGATTAAGAAAAATCTACCACACGCCATGATTTCAGGTGGTGTGTCTAATGTATCCTTCTCGTTTCGTGGTAATAATCCTGTGCGTGAAGCCATTCACTCGGTTTTTTTATATCATGCCATCAAGCAGGGCATGGATATGGGTATTGTCAATGCGGGCCAATTGGCAGTGTATGATGATTTACCTACCGAGCTTCGTGATGCCGTGGAAGATGTGGTGCTCAATCGTAGCCCTGATGCGACAGATAAACTTTTGGATATTGCTGAGGATTATCGGGGTGATGGCAAGGTGGCTAAAAAGGCTGATGATGAATGGCGCAAACTTCCTGTAGCCAAGCGTTTGGAGCATGCGTTGGTGAAAGGCATTGATGCTTTTGTTACAGAAGATACCGAAGAAGCAAGGCTTGCTTTTGATGCACCCATTGAAGTGATTGAAGGCCCACTGATGGATGGTATGAATGTGGTGGGTGATTTGTTCGGCGCGGGTAAAATGTTCTTGCCGCAAGTGGTGAAATCGGCACGAGTGATGAAAAAAGCAGTGGCATATTTGATGCCGTATATTGAGGCTGGTAAGGCTGAGGGTGTGGATTCATCCAATGGTAAAGTGTTGATGGCAACGGTGAAAGGCGATGTACATGATATTGGTAAAAATATCGTGGGCGTGGTGCTTCAGTGCAACAACTTTGAAGTGATTGATTTGGGTGTGATGGTGCCAACGGCGACGATTTTGGAAGAAGCCAAGAAGCATGATGTGGATATTATCGGTTTATCAGGCTTGATTACGCCATCATTAGATGAAATGGTGCATATTGCCAAGGAAATGAAACGATTGGGCTTTTCCTTGCCGATTATGTTGGGTGGGGCGACCACTTCCAAAGCGCATACGGCTGTAAAAATCTTTCCAGAATATGATGAGCCTGTGATTTGGGTAAAAGATGCTTCTAGGGCTGTGGGTGTGGCGCAAAATTTAATTTCAGAACTTAATCGTGCGGACTTTGTAAAAAGCATCCGTGAAGAATATGAAGGTGTGCGTGAGCGATATTTGGGCAGACAACAGCAAACCGATTGGCTTTCCTTGGCTGATGCCAGAGCCAACCCTACACCTTTAAACGAAGATACGATTGCAGCTGCCCCCAATAAGCTTGGTGTCACCGTGTTGGATGATTTATCCATTGCCGATATTCGTGAATATATTGATTGGTCGCCATTCTTTAGCGCCTGGGAGCTTAATGGCGCATATCCACGCATTTTGAATGACCCACACAAGGGCAAAGAAGCGCAGAAATTGTTTGATGAAGCCAATGTTTGGTTGGATAAAATCATTGATGAAGATTGGTTTACAGCCAGAGCAATTTTTGGGCTATTTCCAGCGCAAGCTACCGATGATGATAGTGTGATTGTGTATGAAGATGAGAGCAAAACCCAAGAAAAAACACGTTTCCATTTCTTGCGCCAACAAACCGATAAAAAAGATAAACGTGCGAATATGTGTTTGAGCGATTTCATTTCAAAATCAGAGCAAGTCCATGACCATATCGGTGCATTTGCGGTATCTATCTTTGGCGCACAAGAAAAAGCCAAAGCCTATGAAGCCGAGCATGATGATTATGCAGCGATTATGATTAAAGTCTTGGCAGACCGCTTGGCAGAAGCATTAGCCGAAATGCTGCACAAACAAGTGCGGACAACGCATTGGGGATATGCTACCGATGAATCTTTGAGCAATGAAGAAATCATTAAAGAAAAGTATCAAGGTATTCGCCCCGCAGCAGGTTATCCTGCATGCCCAGACCACACCGAGAAAGGCACGCTTTGGCAGCTTTTGGATGTAGAGAACAACATCAACATGCAAATCACTGAATCCTTTGCCATGCTGCCCACAGCCGCCGTTTCAGGGCTATATTTTGCCAATCCTGAATCACATTATTTTATGGTGGGTAAAATCAATAAAGACCAAGTTGAAGATTATGCGCAGCGTAAAGGTATGAGCTTGGATGAAGCCGAGCGTTGGCTTGCTCCGAACCTTGGATATTGACAAACCTCCTTTGGTATAATTATTATACCATTTATGTTCGAGTTTGATGAGCGGAAAAGTCAGTCTAACCTTGATAAGCATGGTATTGATTTTGTGGAAGCACAAAAGCTGTGGGATGATCCATATATTTTGGAGATTGAGGCAAAAGTGTTTGATGAACCAAGATATTTCATCATAGGAAGAATTGGTGGAAAACATTGGTCGGCAGTGGTGACTTATCGCAAGCATAATATTCGCATTATTTCTGTTCGTCGCTCGCGTAAAGAAGAGGTGAAGTTATATGAAAGCTAAAGATTTTGACCAAGCCTTTGAACAAGGTAAGGATATAAGTAAACATTTAGATTTATCTTCTGCTCGTAGACCAGAATTGAAGCAAAAGCGAGTCAATGTTGATTTTCCAGTTTGGATGGTTCACCAGTTGGATAAAGAAGCCAAACGCTTGGGTGTCACAAGGCAATCTATTATCAAGATGTGGCTTTCAGAGCGCCTAAAAGAAGCTGCATAGCCTTTAACTTCATGGGTCAAATCAATAAAGACCAAGTCAAAGATTATGCCAAGCGTAAAGGTATGAGCATGGATGAAGCTGAGCGTTGGTTAGCTCCCGTGTTGGGGTATTAGTTTTTCTGTTGGTATGAAAAAGTTTTTGTTCATTGGGCTTGTGTGTTTTTTAGTGGTTCCTACCTTGGTAAGCAGCTCTGAAACATCAAAGCAAGATACTATCTCACAATGTGAAAGATTTTTAAAACCACAGGGTAACCCAGCATTTGACAGGTATAATATCAATAAGCCCAATCAAGCTGAACCTATATGTGTTAAAGCAGCTCAATTTGATCCCATAATCTGGTTTAAGTTAGGAGTGGCTTTCCAAGGATGGAAACCAGATAAGTCAATGCAGTATTTCAAAAAAGCAGTAAGCCAAGGGGTGTCGAAGGCTTGGCGTTTTTTACGTGAGACATATAAAAGATCTGAAGTTCCAGAAAAGGCAAAACAAGGTGATCCAATCGCTCAATATCTTATGGGACAAAAACTTTTTGATTATGGTCACTCTAAAAAGGCTAGGACATGGTTTAGTAAAGCTGCTAAACAAGGTGAGCCGATGGCAAAAACAATGCTTGGCTGGTTATATTTATCGGGAATAGGTGTTGAGAAAGTAGACTTGAAAAAAGGTATGAAGCTTTTAATTGGTGCTTTAAAACAAGGTGGTGAAGAAGATCAAAGCAGCGGATATATTTTTTCTATGGGCTTCTCTCCTACGCTACCATATAAGGAAGAAGCATATAAGGCTTTAGTGGAACGCTATCAAAATGGCCCAACTGATAAATGGTTTGAGATTGCGCAATTTATTGCAAAAGAGCCTTATCAGTTGAATACCCATGAAAACCAAAATGCTCTTTTTTGGTATCAAAAAGCAGCACGTGCTTCTGATAGTCAGCCATTCTATAAATACCGTTTGGCAACTTTTCTTCTTGAAGCATCAAGCGTTGGTGATGATTTATACAAAGAAGCAGTAAAGTGGCTAAAAGAAGCTGACAAAGTAGATTTAGATATTGCACACCTAAAATTGTTAGACCTCGGTGAAATCACAGATCCTATTGTGACAACCTATCATGTAAAAAATCCCGTAAGTAGTCCTGATATTCCTAATTGGCTCGCTATTTTATACGATGATGGAACTATTCTTCCTATTATAGAGTGGAAAAATCATCAATGGCAGAAAGCAACTCTCGTTAAAGACTACTTATACAAAACAATTCCTGAACTGCATTTACCAAAATTTTTATTTGATGATGTTACGTTAACTCACCCCAAGAAAATAATTTTAAGGTTTTCAAGTGATAAGTATGCGTTCCCAGAAAAGTGGTGGTCTTTAACGAATAAAAAAGCTATAGAAGTAAATGCTATTGCTCAAATCCCAACAAATTGTGATGCTCAATGGGGATTTATACAAAAAGCTAAGGAGCCTTTGGATCCTACCGAAAAAGATTACATAGTCGAATTTTCTAAACAGCAAGATTTTGTATCAAATTTTGATATCAAGGGGGTAGAGATTATAGAGAATGAAGCTGAAGAGATAAAGAAAAAGGCTTTAGTTGCTAGGCTATTACCTAAAATTAGGGAGCTTACAAAACCTTTCAAAAAGCAGGGCGAACTAGATAAAAATATTTTAAAAAATATCTCAATTCAGTCACTCAGATGGAAAGACGATTGGGATATTTTTATGGCTGATATACTTTTTAATGGCAGCAATACAATTTCAACGCTTACAAACCATACATGCCCTGACGGAAGGTTTGTTGGGATATTAAAAAATGGTCATATATATTCATCTGAATTTACTTATGGCGTTGGCTGTGATTCAAAGTCAGGTTGGTATAGTCTTCCTATTGATGTTGCTTTTGTGCTTGATAATAGGCTTTTTGTTATTAATGCTCAATATTCATATGGAGGCACACAACATATTATTCATGAACTTAGTAGTAGAGAGTCTAAAAAGTATGCAGTTGATACATCAAGAGGTTGTGAATGAATAAGGAGAGGCTACCCTTTTAATCTAAATACCTGTAAACATAAAATTCAATGCTGCAACTATATCTTTTTGATAAGCGTTTAAGTTCTCAAGGGGCTTGCCAAGCATGGCTGTAGGGATACCAGCAAGCTCAGCAGTGGAAAGCACAAACTTTTCACCACTAATTTCAAGAATAGGGTTTAGATGTCTTGCTGGTTTGGGCATGGATGCTATGGTGTGCAAAGGAATGACGACTCGTGTTGCTAAGACATCCAATAAATCAGCCTGCACATCCAAAAGATAGGGGATATTGCGATTGGTTTCAGCGTTGGGGTTTAGATAAACATCAAACTGTGCCATCAGAACTGACGCAATCCATCGCTAAACACACCTTTTTCTTCAATTCTCTGGTTATAAGAAGCCACGGCATCTTGATTATCTTTTAGCCATGCCTCTTGCTGCTTTTGCCGTAATACTTCGATTAAAGATGTTTCAAGGGTCTGTGAAAGATTGATGTTCAAGGCTTTGGCTTCATCAATCAGATGTTGATTAATACGAAGGTTGACAGCTTTTTTTAATGGTTTGCTCATATTGCGCCTCAATAGAAGTTACAGTATATGCGCATAGTATATGCGTATAATTCATAAAGTAAAATCGAGAGGGTTTAAAAATGAGCCTCAATATCCATGCTTTGATGTAAAATACGGATGATATTTACAGTATTGCCATGGATACGATAAAAAATGATGTGCTTTTGGCAGAGGTAACTTTGTAAAGTTTGGTCAATATCAGGGTATGGTTTTCCTAGGTTGGGTTCGATACACAGCTTATCAAAGCTTTGTCGAAGTTGCTTGAGGTAATGTTGCGCCTGCTTATTACCCCATGTTGCTTTTGTGTATGTGGTAATGTCTTTTAAGTTTTGTTGAGCGGGTGCAGATATGCGAAGCTTTTTAGAGGCTGGCAAAGAAGTCGTCCATCTCTTGCTTTGAGTTGATTTCGATATAATCACCGTTGGCTAGAGCATCATCACCTTCTTTAATTAAAGTGCGTAACCTCTCTAGCTTAAGCTGCCGCTCATCTTCCTTTTGTTTATGCAGCCGAATGGCTTCACGCACAACTTCGCTAGCATTGTTGTAGTCCTTGGTGGATGCACAATCACGCACATATTGTTCTAAACTGGGGGTTAAATTCACATTCATACATGCCTCCTATACAAGCAATATATGGATGAGCTTCGCATATGTCAAAGATTGTTATCAATGATTGATAATGATTTATAGGCATGGAATCCGAAATAGTTTTAAAGCAAAAGTTTGCTAAGCTTCGCCCATTATTAAACAAAGAGAGGGTTTGATGGCAGAGAAT
>JALUHL010000097.1:0-715 GCA_027053695.1 Ghiorsea sp. | reverse complement strand
AATCAAGCAACAGAAGACGCACCAGTATTTAATTTACAACGCATGTATGTCAAAGATGTTTCCTTTGAGAATCCGAATGCGCCTGAGGTGTTTGCGGATGCAAACAAGCAACCAAAAGTAAGGCTAAATATGGATTTAACGCATCGAAAGGTGAACGATGAGCATTGGGAAGTGTGCATTAAAATCAATGCGGAAACGCGCGTGCAAGAAACCGATAAATTAATTTTTGAAATTGAAGTGGAGCATGCAGGCGTATTTTTCTTTCACAAGATTCCAGAAGAGCATGTGCCATTGCTGCTGAATGTGGATTGTCCAACGATTGTTTTTCCATATACACGCCAAATCATTAGCCAATTAAGCGTAGATGGTGGCTTTATGCCGTTCACTTTGGAGCCTGTGAACTTTGGCGCGTTGTATCAAAGTAAACTTGATGCAGCCAAAGCTAAAGAGGGCAATAGGGTACAGTGATTTAGAAATATACATCGATTTTAGCTTGGGTTGAACACACTTCGGTTAGCTAAACTGTGATATTTTTCCGTATAAATTTATAACAATATAACCTAAGCTTTGCCTTGGGATAACACTTTTGGAGGAGTCATGGGAGACTTGTTTACGCAAACATATTACGGGAATACCGTACAAGAATGGGCTATTTCAGCCGTGGTTATTATTTTATCCATTGCTGTGGGTAAAATTGTATATTGGCTATTTTCTA
>JALUHL010000096.1 GCA_027053695.1 Ghiorsea sp. | reverse complement strand
TATCAGCATTGGCATCGCTTGGTCGATAGGCTGTCACTTCAGCTATGCCATCGCTGACAGGGTTGCCATATTTATCTTTCACAGCAACGCTCACAAGCGCATCTTGGTTCACTTGCCAAGGCTCAGGGAAATGAAGCTTCACCTGCCAGCCCCTTGCCGCTTGGGCGCGATATTGCTTATCTATTTTATTCTGTTGTAAACCGTGCTTGTAATATTGCTCAGTCACCAGCCCAGGGCTGGTATCCAGTGCAGCAGTGATAAAGCCATAGTTGACTGTGAAAATAAGCCCAAACATCACAAAAATTGTCCATACCCATGGGCTTTTTAAGGCTGGGTCTTTTTTTGAGCCTTTTTTTATTTTTTTAGTCATGGTTTATTGCTCAGGGCTAAAGAACATAGATTCATACACCTTTTTCAATTCAGGATGTTCCAACGATTGCAATGTTAAAGTAATCGGCTGCCTTGAGGCGGTCAAATTGCGCTGAGGCGCTTTGATATGCAAATCAATTTTCTTGGCTTGGCCAACAGTTAATTTTAGTGTTTTATCACTGTAGTTGCTTGTTACGCCGTCAATACCAGAAACTTTTAGTGTGAAGTTCGCTGCCTTCTCTGTTTTGTTCAGCACGATAATATGATAAACATTTTGTACCGTGCGGTCAGACATGATGGTATAAATAGGGCTACGCTCATGGTGCACATTCATGTCAAGGTCTGTTTTAAAGAATAGACCATACATAATACCCACAAAAGTCGCAGTTGTTGCCAACATATAAAGAATAGGGCGTGGGCGAAGGAAACGGTTTTTGGTTAAGGTATTGTTTTCCAGTTCGTGGTAAGACATGAAACGAATCAAACCTTTATCACGGTCAACCTTGGTCATGATATCATCGCAGGCATCAATGCATAAGCCGCAGTTGATGCAGCCGATTTGGTTGCCTTCACGGATATCTACACCCGTTGGGCAGACGGATACGCAGAGGTTACAATCCACGCAATCCCCTTTGCTGTCATCGGTTTGACCTTTTTTGATTCTGCCGCGAGGTTCACCTCTATGGTAATCGTAAGTGGTGGTTACCGTGTCTTTATCGGTCATCACGGCTTGAATGCGCGCATAAGGGCAAACCCAGTTGCACACTTGCTCACGCACAAAACCACTGTTGATATAAAAAAGCATGAATACAAAAACAACGGTAATCCATTCATATATATTGTAGCTAAGGTCGAATAAACCACGCCATGCTTCTTGTATGCCAACAAAGTAACCAAGAAAAGTCACGGCAGTGACAAGGCATAATGCCCACCACAACATATGTTTGGTTAGCTTTTTGCGGATTTTTTCTGCGTTCCAAGGCATAGCATCAAGCTTCATGCGTTGACGAGCCGTGCCTTCTGTCCACCGCTCAATCAAGGTCATCATATCCACCCACATGGTTTGTGGGCAGATATTGCCGCAGAAAATGCGCCCTGCGATGGCTGTCATCGAAAATAAAAGAATAAATGCGAACAGCATCAGCAAAGCAAGAATAATCAAATCTTGTGGCCATATGGTAATATCAAATAAATAAAATTTACGGGTAGGTATATCCATCAATATGGCTTGCCTACCATTCCATGTTAAATAAGGCGCAAGAAAGAAAGGGAGCAATAAGCTCGCCATGATTGCCCATTTGATGGTGCGGAATCTACCCTTGATGCGGCGGGCATGCACGGTTGAATCGCCGCTGTTGACCGCCCAGTTGGCATAATCTTCATGTTCAATCAGATAATCAGAATGTTTGCTTGTAGGTGTACTCATGATATTTATGTTCCTTTCATAAAAGCTTTTTAGCGTCGTTAATCAGCCATCTATATTATAAAACCACGCGGCAGCATATATGGAGATATATCTGATGTCCAAAACAAAAACCATTTTTAGGTTATGGAAAATAATTCTTGTTAAAATAAATTAATGTATTTAAACTTCCGCGTAATAAAAAGTTCTCAACTAGAGAAGGAGGGATAAATATGCCGTTTATTTTAGGCTTTGTTTATTATTTCACTTTTGTGGCAATTGTTGCTGTTGTTAGCTTATTCATGGGTAATCCACCCATTCAATAAGCGCATGGCAGGTTGTTACACAAGTTTGAATTAAAAAATAAGAGAGGAGTGAGTATATGAATCAGGAAAAGCCTGGACATGTGATGTTTAATCCAGACGCATGGCAATTCGATGACCCAGTAGTCTTTTGGGTGACCGTGACCGTGTTGTTCTGCCTTAGTATGTTAACTGTGTTGTTCTTTTGGGTTAGAAAGAACATGGCAGAAGATAGAAAGAATAAAGAAGGAGGGAATTCGTGAGTTCTATAGCTGAAAAAGACGAATATAATTATGACATTGTTAAATTCTGTGTCATAACGGGTATTATGATGGGTGTGGTTGGTACCGCAGTTGGTACATGGATTGCATCGGAGCTAGCGTTCCCGTTTTTAAATTTTGATACGGCTGAAATTAGTTTTGGTCGTTTGCGCCCAGTGCATACCAACACCGTGATTTTTGGTTTTGGTGGTTTCTTACTGTATGGTGCAGGTTTTTATATGGTGCAACATGCGACACACGCTCGCGTAGCTTTTGAGAAAATTGCTTGGACTGCTGTGTTCTTATGGTTGTTCTCTGTATTTGCATTTTGGATTACATTGCCTATGGGTATGACGCAATCTAAAGAATATCATGAGCCAGAATGGTGGATTGATATTATGATGGCAACATCATGGACATGTATGACCATTTCTTACTTGGGTACGATTGCTCGCCGTAAGATGTCGCATATCTATGTTGGCCTTTGGTTCTTTATGACCATGTTGTTCATGGTAACATATATTTTCGTATTCAATGGTATGTGTATCCCTGTTGACTTCACATTCTCATATTCTGCTTATGCAGGTATTCATGATGCGATGACCCAATGGTGGTGGGGACATAACGCGGTTGGTTTCTTCTTAACTGCTGGTTTCATTGGTGTGATGTATTATTTCGTACCAAAACATGCGAACCGTCCTATTTATTCTTACCGTTTATCGGTATTGCATTTCTGGTCTTTGACTTTCTTGTATGTATGGGTTGGTGCGCATCACCTTCACTACACTGCAATTCCTGACTGGACGCTTTCTCTAGGTGCTGGTATGTCTATCGCGCTTATCTTCCCATCTTGGGGTGGTATGATTAACGGTATGATGACTATGTCTGGTGCTTGGGATAAAATCCGTACCGACCCAATCATGCGTTTCATGGTGGTTGCTCTTGCCTTCTACGGCATGTCAACATTTGAAGGTCCATTGATGGGTACTAAATCTGTGAATGCGCTTTCTCACTACACTGACTGGACAGTTGGCCACGTGCACTCTGGTGCGTTGGGTTGGAATGCGATGATTTCAATTGGTGCGATGTATCATATGATTACACGCATGTGGAATACTGAAATGTGGTCTGCAAAACTTGTCAACATTCATTTCTGGGTTCACCTAACAGGCGCTATCTTCTACATCACTGCGATGTGGGGTTCTGGTGTATTGCAAGGTTTGATGTGGCGTGCTTTTGATGAGTATGGCAACTTGGTTTATACCTTTGCTGACTCTGTGGCAGCTATGCATCCTTTCTATGCGCTTCGTGCAACGGGTGGATTCTTAGTATTCTGTGGTTTCTGCATCATGTTGTTTAATACATTAAAAACTGTTTCTGCGGTTAAAGCTGGTACGAATGTAACGCTTACTGCTGAAGCACAAGCATAAGGGAGACTTGAATATGTCAGAATACAAAAAAGGTGGTGGTATGATTCGCGGTATTCCGCATGATACCATCGAATCAAATCTGCCGATTTTAGCAGTGTTTGTCGCTATCTTGGTGGCTGTGGGTGGTATTGTTGAGATTGTACCTGCATTCTACCTAGAAGATGCTGAGCCAAAGGTTGAGGGCGTTCGCCCACTTACGCCTTTGGAGTTAGAAGGCTTTGCGATTTTTCGTCGTGAGGGTTGTTTCTTGTGCCATGCGCAAATGATTCGCCCATTCCGCGATGAAAAAGAGCGTTATGGTCACTTCTCATTGGCTGCGGAATCACAATTCGATCACAACTATGCTTGGGGTTCCAAACGTACTGGTCCTGACTTGGCTCGTGTGGGCGGGAAATACACAGATGATTGGCACATCCAACATTTGCGTTATCCGCGCTCTGTGGTGCCTGAGTCTGTGATGCCAAACTTTTTCTTCTTGGAAGAGCATCCTTTGGATACCAGCAGAACCAAACGTCGTATGGAAGTGCTTGCGAGCATGAATGTACCATACAGTGCTGATGATATTGCAAACTATGAAGCTGATATTAAAGCGCAAGCTGGCGTTGATGATGGCGAGGGTGAAGATGCTCTTCGCGCACGTTATGAACGTAAAACTTGGGAAATTGATGGTGTAGTCACCACGTGGTCTGATTCTTTCGAACCAACACCTTTGGATGTTCGCGCATTTGATGGTGATGCTTCTGATGTGACAGAAATGGATGCGTTGATTGCTTACCTTCAACAATTGGGTACACATATTCACTTTGAAGAAGGTGTCGATTATTATCATGATAAATTCGGTCACGCTTACCGTGAGTAAACCTAAGTTTTGAGTTTTAGCTTTGGCACAATAACAGTCTTCCTATTTCTTTGTACGGTAGCGCTTTTTTACTGGTTCTTCCGTGCAAAGGATGAAGATTTTGCAGAACAAAAAAATATTCTATTTGAAGAGAATGAAAATATAATTTCCGAGGAGGGAAAACATGAGTGATCATAACGCTCCGAACGATGGCAGCACAGGCCATGAGTGGGATGGCATTAGAGAATTAACCAATAAACCGCCAACATGGTGGGCTTGGGGCTTCTATGCCGGTCTTACATTTGTAACTTGTTACTACATTATTTATCCATCAACACCGATGAACAATAAGGTTCAGGCATTTGTCAATGGTATCACGGGTCAAGAAGTTTTTGTCCATGGTCATACCAAAGGCATTATGGGTTTGTTGCATATTAATGATTATTATGAAGGTGAAAACTGGACGCAAGCTGAAATTGATAATTTGAAAGCCAAAGGCTACAATGAATTGAAAATTAAAGCAGGCGACCGCAAATACCTTGATGCTTGGACAGCAGTGAATGAAATGCGCGATGATGTGCATGAAATTGAATCTGTTCGCGCTAAGTATATGGAAAAAGTTAAAACCATGACAGCAGATGAAATTATTGCTGATGATGAGATGCGTCAGTTTGTACTTGGTCGTACGCGCGTGATTTTTGGTGATAACTGCGCAGCATGTCACCAATCTGGTGGTCAAGGCGTGTTGAATAAAACTGACCCGGGTAATTCATTCCCTAACCTTACCGATGATGATTGGTTGTTTGGTGGATGGACGGATAAAATCATTGAAACCATCACGGATGGTCGTCAAGCTGAAATGCCAGCTAAAGGTGGTAATGAAGATTTAACCTCTGCTGATATTGATAAACTTGCTACGTTTATTCATGATGGTTTATCCACTGGTGATGCTGTGTTGAATGATGATGGTGAATTAGTCAAGGGAGCTGATAATCCAACATTTGCAGCAGCCAATGAGCTATTCCAAGAAACTTGTGCGGCTTGCCATAGTGCAAACGGTAAAGGTGCTAACCTTAATGGTGACTACGATACAGGTTCTGCGAACTTCACAGATACTATCTGGCGTTTTGGTGGCAGCTTAGCGACCATCAAACAAACGATTACTGAAGGTCGTAAATCTGAGATGCCAACATGGGGTGGTAGGCTTGACCCAACAACCATTAAAATGCTTGCAGTACGCGTGCATGAATTTGGTGGAGGACAACCCAAACCCGCTGATGAATGATATCAATGCTTAAATATCAAAGGCGACCCTAGTGGTCGCCTTTTTTATGCTAGTTCGTTGATAATGCATAATACAAGGGGAAGATATATGAAGCACATTAACCTAAGAACGATATTGATTGCGCTACTAGTGCTTTGGTTATTCCTATTCTCAATTGATTCTTTTGTGGGTATTCCATGGCCAAGCTATACGATTAAACGCATCTTTACTTGGACACCAACCGTATTGATTGGTTCGTACTGGTTATTGTTTGGCGGTGCGAAAAAGGATAAGTAGCAGGCTAGGCTCGAAGTTAAGTAAGTTTTAAGGTTGAGCTAAAGCATTTTCCCAATCTGGGCCACATGTTGTGCCTTTACATATAAACCAATGCACTTTACCCGATGTGCGGCCATCACCATTATCGATAGTATCATCTTTGGCTTTGCAAATATCTAAAGTCATGGCTTCTCTAGATTCAAAGTCTTGCGCATCAAGCGTGGGTTTATGATATGCAGCTTCAGTATGAGCAACCACACAATAGGATAAATCACGAGAATCTTCAGTCAGCAGTACCCAAGCTGCAAATCCAAGCCCTGCCAGCATAGGTAAAGGTATAATCCAATAGCTTATATGATAAAAGCGTTCGGTCTCTTTATCCGTACCTTTATGTTGATGGTCATCTCTGCTCATTATCACTCCATGATTTTAACGTTGGCAAGCTTAAACCTATGCAATCGAATCTCAATAGATTGTGTTTATTTATTCTGTTCACGTTAGATTTACGCCTATGGTAGCCAAGAAAAAAGCAGAGCATACACCCATGATGCAACAATACCTTAAAATTAAGGCAGAGCATGCAGATTGCCTTTTGTTTTATCGCATGGGTGATTTTTATGAGATGTTTTTTGATGATGCGATTGAAGCTGCAAAGATTCTAAATATCACCTTGACCAAACGTGGCAAAGCCAATGGAGATGATATTCCCATGGCTGGCGTACCGTGGCATCAAGCTGAAGGTTATTTGGCCAAGCTTGTGGCAGCAGGGTGTAGAGTGGCGATTTGCGATCAGATGGAAGCGCCTGATGCCAGTAAAGGCCCTGTGAAACGCGAAGTCGTACGCATTGTCACACCGGGAACCATCACAGAATCATCATTACTTGAAAAAGAATCTTCCGCACCCTTGGCTGCATTATATATTGAGAAAACAAACTGGTCAGTTGCATCATTGGATATGGCTTCTGGGCAGTGGAAACTTATCGAAGGAAGTTTGAATGCTGGGCAAACCTTAGAAGAATATTTAAGCGTGTTAAACCCTGCAGAACTTCTCATGCAAAGGGATGCGGAACTCCCAGAAGGCTTGAACATCAAAACATGGGAAGTGGGCGATTGGGCATTTTCTGTGGAAGTTGCCCAAGAAAAACTGGCACAATATTTTGGTTTAGGCGATTGGTCTTCGCTTGGTTTAGAAGGGCATCAAGGCGTGGCTAAGGCGATTGCTGCGGTCTTGGTGTATGTGGAACAAACGCAGAAATGCAGCGTGTCTCATTTAAGTTTACCAGCCTTTAAAGAACAACAACATGGTATGAGCATTGATATGCGCTCAAGGCGAAATCTTGAAGTGCATTACACCATGACAGGCGAAACGAAAGGTAGCTTGATTTCAGTGTTGGATAAAACAAACACACCTATGGGCGCTCGATTGCTTCGGGATTGGGTGGATGCACCACTGACTGATTTAGACCCTATCAAACAACGGCAACAAGCTGTACAAAGCCTGTTGGATGATGTAGAGACTAGAGAAGTTGTGCAGTCTGCGCTCAAACAGATTCGGGATATGGAGCGTATGTTGACCCGCATTGTGCTTTTGCGGGCTGCTCCCCGCGACTTTAGAGGGCTTACCGATAGTATTCTTGCACTTCCTAGGTTGATTGATGCTTTAAAGGGTAGAGAAGGTTTATTCAAACCCATGCGCAATGCCATGTTAGGTTTGGAAGGTTTGGGTGAGCAGTTATCTTCTGCTTTAGTAGAATTACCACCTGCATTATTTCGTGATGGTGGGGTGATTCGAGAGGGGTTTGATTCGGAACTGGATAAATTGCGCACTTTGGCGGGTGATGCTGATGATTGGCTTAAAGCTTATGAGGCTAAGGAGCGAGAGCGCACAGGCCTTACGAATTTGCGCGTAAAATACAATAAAGTATTTGGTTATTTTATTGAAATATCCAAAGCCCAAGCTGCATCTGCGCCGCCTGAATATGTGCGTAAACAAACCTTGGTCAATGCTGAGCGATTTATCACCGATGAATTACACACCTTTGAAGCAGAAATTCTGGGCGCAAAAGATGCAGCTATGCAGCGCGAAGAGGTACTAGTCGCTGAACTGCAACTAAGTATAAGCAAACAAACATCAGCGATTCAGGCAGCAGCATTAGCGGTTGCAAGTTTAGATGTGTTCACCTGCTTTGCTGAACTTGCTTTGCGTCATCAATATGTTTGTCCTGAAGTGCACAACGGACGTGCTTTGAAAATTGAAGGCGGTCGCCATCCTGTGGTGGAACAGTTTTTGGATGATGCGCCATTCGTTGCCAACGATACGCATATGGATATGAAAAAGCGGCAGTTTATGCTGCTGACTGGCCCGAATATGGGGGGTAAGTCCACATATATGCGGCAAGTGGCTTGGATTGTATGGCTCTCGCATGTGGGTTGCTTTGTACCTGCTGAAGCGGCACGCATTCCACTGACCAAGCGATTGTTTACGCGCGTTGGTGCAGGCGATGAACTCACTTCTGGGCGCTCTACGTTTATGGTGGAAATGATGGAGACGGCAGCAATCCTTAATCATCTTGAGCCAAGAAGTTTGGTGATTGTAGATGAGATAGGGCGCGGCACCAGCACTTGGGATGGTCTCGCCATCGCATGGGCAGTGGCAGAGCGATTGATTGATGCCAAAGATGTGCTCACTTTGTTTGCCACCCATTACCATGAGCTGACGGATTTACCTGAAACCTATCAACATGCTTTTAATGCATCGGTGACGGTGCGCGAGTGGAAAGGTGAAGTGATTTTTATGCATCAGGTGATTGAGGATGCAGCCGATAGGTCATACGGTATTGCTGTGTCGCAATTGGCAGGTTTGCCGAGAGATGTGGTGAAAAGTGCGCGTGAACATTTGTATCGTTTGGAACATGAATCGGAACTGCAAGCGGAGTCTGGGAAAGCGCAATTGGGTTTATTTGCGGAAGCAGAAAAACGCCAACAAGAGCAAAGCTTGGAAAAATTAGCAGAGATTGAAGCACTGATTGATGAAGCCGATGTGGATGCAATGCGACCTGTAGATGCGCTTTTATTTTTGGATACATTGAAGAAAAAACTAAACTGAATAAGCTAGAGCTTATATTTGAAACAAGGGTGATTAACGATGGGAAGAGCTTACCAGAATAAAAAAGAAGATATGGCGAAAACCGCAGGCATGAAAACAAAGATTTACTCCAAATATGGCCGTGAAATCTATGTGTGTGCTAAAAGTGGCGGTATTGACCCTGAAGGCAATTTATCCCTTCGCCGCTTGATTGATAATGCCAAGAAAGACCAAGTGCCAGCCCATGTGATTAAAAATGCCTTGGATAAAGCTGAAGGTGGGGCGGGCGAGGATTTTCAGCCTGCGCGTTATGAAGGTTTTGGCCCTGCGGGTTGTATGGTGATTGTGGATTGTTTAACCGATAACCCTAATCGTACGTTTGCCGATGTTCGCAATTGCTTCACCAAGAACAATTCAAAACTGGGTGGACCAGGTGCTGTGGCGCATATGTTTGACCATGTTGCAGTCTTTGTGTTCAAAGGTGATGATGAAGAAGCAGTGCTTGAAGCGTTGATGATGGCGGATGTGGATGTGCAAGATATTGAATTTGAAGATGGTATGATTACCGTACTTGCGCCTAATACAGAATATTTTAAAGCGAAAACGGCACTCACCGAAGCTTACCCTGACATCACATTTGAAGTGGATGACATTTCGTATGAGCCGCAAACATTATGCGCGGTTATGGGTGATGATGTGGACGATTTTAAAGGTCTTGTTGAAGCTTTAAATGATTGTGATGACGTGCAAAAAGTATATCACAATGCGGAGCTTAGCTAGCCTCTATTCTTAATAGCGACTGTGCGGCTTGTTTAGGGTTTTCGGCATCTAAAATACCACCCATGGTCGCCACACCATGCTCTTTTAACAAAGGTATAACCTTAGGTTCTATGCCGCCCAAAGCGATGACAGGGATATTTACAGACGCAGCCAGCTGAAGAAAAGTTTCAACGCCTAATGTTGGTGCATTGGGATGACTTTGCGTAGGGAATACTGGGGATAAGAAGCAAAAATCAGCACCTTGTTGTTCAGCAAGTTTGAGCTCTGCTTGATGATGACATGATGCAGAGACCATAAAACCTTCACCCAACCATGCCTTCATCTGCGAAATTTCTGAAATGGAAGCAGCATCAACATGCACCCCATCTGCATTCACAGCTTTGGCAATATCTGCTTGGCTATGAATCATCAACTTGGCTTGATGCGCTGCTGTCATCATTCGTGCTTGGGATGCCAAGGCTAAGAGTTTGGCAGAATCCAAGGCTTTCTCACGCAGCACAATCGTATCTACACCACCTTGCAAGGCTTGCTCAAACACATTCAGCATGGCTTGATGATGCTCAAAACGTGTGCTGTCTGATATGAGTAGAAGTTTGATGCTGTTCTTCACGATAAGGGGGGTTAGAAGGATGTCAGAAGCGCTTAATCACCCACATGGGTGGCGAAGGCTGCTTGTTGCCAGCAATGCGGCGGTCAAAGGTGCCATCACCTTCATCATCATATAAATAATAAGGTGGAAAATCACCCACAGGTTGCACTTTAATCATCCAAACTTTACCACCAGAACGGTATTCAGTGATGGTAGCCCCTGATGTATGTTTATAGGTGTGAATTTCAGATGGTTTGACGGCTTGAACTTCTGGTGCAAGTTCTTTGTTTAAATCAATATCCTCTGCGATTGCAGGGCTAGCCAATAAGCCTGCTAAACCAGCCAGTAACAGAATTTTAGATTTCATAATCCACCACTGTACGCCCTAAAGTCACGCTTTGCATAAAAGGGATGACGGCTTGATGCTCAGGGTGTTGCTGATAGGCGTTTAAATCATCTAAGCTGGCAAATGTGGAGTACAACACGACATCCGCAGCAGCATCACTACGGTTAAAATCAATGCCCACTTCAATCTCGATAATGCCAGGAACCTTATCTTTTAAGGCTTCAAGCATGGTTTTAACCTTGGTGGCATCGGATTTATCTTTCAATGTCCACATGACAATATGTTTAATCATTCAATCATCCTAGTTATCCATATCTATTTGAATCATACCGTTATGAACACGTACAGCAAAGACTTCAATATCTTCATAAGCAGGTGGGGTTAAGGCTTTACCGTTGAGCAAGCAAAAGCGCGCACCATGGCGTGGGCAAATGATTTCATCACCATCACACTCGCCTGAAGCAAGCTCGCCATTATCGTGGGAGCAACGGTCTTCAATGGCGTAAAAGCCTTGGTTAAGATGGAAAATGCCTATTTTGCCCGCATCAGTATCAACCACGATACGTTGCCCTTGAGGACAATCTTTTTCTAATCCTACATCAACCCATTCCGCCATTACAAAGCACCATCAAGGAAAGCAAATTCATCCCAAATGGCTGTGGGGTTACCATCGGCATCACGAAACTTTAAACGATGTTGTTTGGGAACCATGCGCGTGGCTCGACCAAATGAATCATCTTGTACGGCTTTATCGCAGTCTGAAGCCAGCACCAGCATATCTTGATCAAGCAATAAATCACAAATAACGTATTCCTCACCCAAATAACGAACATGCCGACCGACCAAAGCATGTAAGGCATCAGGGTTAGAAAATAGTGCTTGTAATTGTGCTTGGCTCATACGCATACTCCCTTGCTTCTATGGCTAGTCTAAGAAGCATGTTAGAATGCGTCAAACGCTTTGCGCTG
>JALUHL010000095.1 GCA_027053695.1 Ghiorsea sp. | reverse complement strand
TGGCCAATCCCTACGGGCTGCGCTCCAAATGAAGCCACTCGGCGTTGCTCGGCATTCATTTGGAACCACCAAACTTCACGCCTCGCGCCTTGATTGGCCTTATTGGGTGCAGCAGCGACAACATCATCATTAGTGTTAACAGGCCCTAGTGAGGGTCGTGGTTCAATATCAATACTTCGCCACTGGCAGGTGAACCATACATATTGAATTTCGCATAAAAGCAAAGCATATACTTATTGAATATGTTGAATTGCAGTTTGTAAAGAAGCTGGGTCATCAATTACTTCAAAGCTTGCTGCACCAGCTGTTAAAAACTCCTGCTGCCAATGCTCAATACGCTTATAATAATTTTCAGGATGCTTATTATCTTTTCTCAGCTTAATCACGTTTACAGCTAATACATGTACGCCTGAAAAATCAGGTAATTTCATTTTTCTATCAATATCGGAAGTGATATCTTCCACCAAATCTGAAAAAATAATCACTATTTTATTGCGGTTGTTCTGCTTGGCTAATGTATGTGCTACTTGATACAATGCGCCTCGAATATCCGTATAATTTGAAGCTCTGCTTTTGGCTAAGGCATCAACTTTATTTTTTAATGCAAGCTTTTTGCTGTTCGCTGCTGATGGTCTATCGGGAAACTTTTGTGCAAATAAAATTTCTTGATTGGAAAAACTGCGACTGGATATTTTTGCTACTGCTAAAAAATCATCAGGCTTGCTTTTTGCCAACAAATATTGAACAGCACCTACAGCCTTAGGTAACTGCTTATGATATGTGCCAGAAACATCTACCAACACATAAATTGCATTACCACCAGCGCCAAAGCTGCAAGCAGATAAAAATAAACCTATCAATACAATTAAACGAAAATAATTCATGCTCTTGCTCTGTCTAAACGAATTAATAAACGGTTTACCCATGATGCCACAACCAACCAAAAGAAAATAATCAACTCATATGTTGCAACCAAGATTGCATATGTACCATGCATCATGGTGCCTAATATACGCATCCAAAAAGACCCTATCCACATCATATAACTTAACAATCGCTGCATGATAATTCGGAATGTATGAAATAATATTTCCAAAGGAATTGCTGCAAAAGCTAATACCAGCGGAATCACAAACCCCATCCCTGCCTGAACAAGCACGGGCAATGAGCCTCCTAATGCTGCTGCAGCTTCCGATGTTTGCCCAGTGAGCAGTGCGGTTGTTTCTGCATCAGCAGCAATCAAAATTTCACGCATAAATGCCAAGCCTGCTTCAACACTTGCCATAGCCAATAATAAAATACCACAAGCAATAGCTACCTTTTTACGTATTTCTGGAGACCAATGCGCCACATTCGGAATCAAATGGCTTAACCCCAAGGCTTCTGCAAACATCATACCTGAAGCCATTTCAATCAAAATCACCATCAATGCCCCAATGGATGGCAGAGATAAATTACCCACATAGCCACCACCAATCATTTCAGCAATAGGCCGCTCTATCAAAAGGAAGTTTACAAAGGCTCCGCCTGTAATAATTAACAAAAAGAATATACCTATCATAAAGCGTGTTAGCACAGAATTGTTGGCAGCTTTAAGCCGCATGTCTCTGTTATTGCTCATTTCTTTATACTTCTTAATTTGTGCGGTTGTATCATCAGAAGATCTTTTTACACTTTCAATCAAGCCATTGACTTTATGGAGTGTTTTGCCCAATTGACGAGCAGGTGAACGTAGTTTATGAAGCGCTTTCATTCTTTTGGATGCGTCTTTACGCGCTTCTTTGTGCATACGCTTGTGTGTCTCTTTGAGGTCTTTGCGTAGCTTCACTAGATTGGCTAAAGCTTGGTCACCATTTGAAAGAGCTTGATCGATTTTGTTGTTCAAATGATTCACATTGAGCTTATTGTGAACAGAAACATGCTGAGCCTCATCATACTTTTCATTATACTGATCGATTAAAGTGGTTAATTTATGATTGATAGTAGGGTAGCCGTTTAAATCTTTTTCTACACGGCTAGATAAACGAATAATTTCGCCATCTATCCTTTTTTCCAATGTGCTCATAAAATATTCTTCTGCTAATTCATCTGCGCGTTGATGTAGAGCATTGGCATGTTGAGCTAGCCAACGCGCAACCAAACGAAAACCATGCGATAATTTAATCAGAAAACGGCGCAACAGCATTTCCACCTGTTTATGCGCCATCCACAATATAAAAGTTATCCCTAAAAACAATAATACAGCAGACAAAATGGGGTATTTTGGAAAAAGCAGTAAAGACTGCCATGGTAAATCATTCATGTATTGCTCCTGTATTAAAAATACTATTGTTTAATTTGCCTGATTTAATCATGGGGGTCATGATCAAAGATTAAGATTGTACCGCTTGCGGGTGAATCATAATAAAGTTTGACGACTTTACCATGCAAAGCATGGGCAATTTTAAGATACAACCAAACAGGGGCAGCCCCAGTTAGCGTCACCACATTGCCTTCGCCAGCCAAAGCTTTGGCTTGCAAGACATACTCATCAAGCTGAGAGAGCTTGGCTGTTTCATCATAAAGGGTTGAAATATCTATGGTCATCATTGTAATATAATTCCTTTGCCCACTGTTTTGATTTGATAGTCATAGGTTTTTACAGCAAATGGTGTATTGGTTTGCACATATTGCACCTGTCGATTGGCATTCACCAAAGATACCATCATACCTGCAATGGATGCTGGCTTTTGCCCGCTTGTGATATCAATGACCACATCAGATTCATCCATCTCTTTGGGTAAATCACTAAATATGCCTTCTAATACATCTGTAATATCTGATATACCTTCAAAACTACCAACATTCCGACGGCTAAATGACACTTCAGGGTAAAGCTCCTGAAACATTGCCTCAAACCATTCATATTGCGCACTACTTTCTGGCGAACAAACGACCCATACGGTTTTCAATCGCTGCCTATGCGCTTCCATCCCACGCTGCACGGGTTTCCAAGAAAAGCGTTCTGCATCCAAAACTGTCCAATCGGCTTGTTTTAGTCGCTCAATATGCTTTGGAGAGTTAATAGCTGAAAGAAAGACAATCATACCCGCATGTGGTGTAATTTCAGATGCCTGCATTTTTAGTTTTACACGTTTTCTTTGCGCCAGTTTCCAACGCAACCAGCCCACAAAAAATACCAGCATAAATGGCAAAATGCCCACAACAAGCTTGCGCCAAGAATGATGCTCCACATCCAAAAAAGTATGAAGTACTTCCAGCAAAGTATCCCCTAACCAACCTAAGGTAATCACAAACAACACCAAAAAAGCCAAGCTGGATAATGTCGGGTTTGCCAGCCCAGTCATATCCACCAGACGAGACTTATTTTTTGCTGCCTGCATCAAGCCTTTGTTCATCATGCGTTTAAAGCAGCCTTAATGCGCTGCACATTCGGCTTTTGCTTCTTGCTTGGTTTTTTCCATGTGCCACGCTGCTCGTAGTATGCTTTCATCGTCTGTGCAATCTGTAATTTTTCCTCCTGAGTATCAGTTTGCTCCATTTTATCCAGCCATGCGGACACTGTATTAGGCTCAGGGTTTGAAGCTATCCAGCGATCCAACTCTGCCTCCAATGGCGACATAGAAGCACGCATAGCTTCCTGTTCTGCAAGCTCTTTCTTCTTTTGCTCTGCCAGTGCTTTCGCGCGCATTTGTTTCTCTCGCTTAGCCTTGGCTTGTTGGTCTTCGCCAAAACGCCCATAACCCGCTGCGGTTTTCGCGCCTGCGCCCAGCCATTGCAAGGCATCAGTCAGAGCCTTTGTGGCTTCACTTAAATCAATATCACTACCCACACGCTTAGCGATACCAAATTGAAACGCCGCGCCCTTATCCACCACCAGAAATGGAATCGGATTCGGATCATACCAATCGGCAGGCACATTGCTGCCATCGCGCATTGGCGGCTCATCACCTTTGGCATACCAATCACCA
>JALUHL010000094.1 GCA_027053695.1 Ghiorsea sp. | reverse complement strand
TTTTATGCATGGTTTGAATCAAGCAGGTATCACGCTTGACCGTAAAGTGCTTGCTGATATTGCAGTTCGTGATGCAGAAGCGTTTACGCAGCTTGCAGAAACGGCTAAAGCAAACATTCAATAACTATTCCCGACGTGGTCGGTGTTCTAATTAGAGAATGGCAGAGCTGTAATGGCTCTGCCATTTTTGTTTGTGCAAAAGCTTTAAGCCGCAGAGCACACGGAGTAACGCAGAGGTTTTAAGTTTAGACCGCACACATGATTTGATTTTGTGCTGGAAAGTCGCCATTCTAGGCTTATGAATAGGTTGAGTTATATATTGTACCCCGAAAACTCTATATATAAGTATACTGTCCCCGATTTCTGCTTACCATAATGACATACTCTCGAAAAACTTGGTCTTGGGTTGTTTTCACCCCGTTATTTCTTACATTTGTAACGCTGTTCTCTTTTAGCATTGTTCTTCCCATATATTTTGTAACAGTATTTTCACACTATATGTTAGTTAAGTTATTCCCCAATATTTTTGGGTCAAAATCTGGGGTAATATTTGCTCTGAAAAGTGTATTCACCTATACCCTGATATTTTCAATGTTATTCGTTTTATGGGAACAATATTGGAGGTATGATAGTGATTATGCATTTAAAGGGTCGGTGTTAGATGCTTTTCTTGGTATATTTTGGATGTGGTAAAAAGGAAGTCGGGGACAGTATACTCTTTTTGCCTTTTTCTTTGCTGGATGGCATTTTAAAAGTGCCAAGAATTGAGAATGATAGTTTCAAATAAGCATACGGTTCTCAATTTCTCTGTATGACAAAGATAGTCAATAAATAATGCGTCATAAATTAATCTTTATGACGCATTGCAGCGTGATTGACTCAAACATCTTTGGGTATGATAAGGATGTGAGTTTGACTTTTAAAGGGGTTCTGTATTGGTTCATGGAACAACTTTTTTCATCTAATGATTTTTTGTAACTTCTTTGTAGAGTGCTGCTTCTATTGATAACCTATGATGGCATAGGGTTGAGGGTAACAATGAGTGAAATTGATTCTTTAAAAGCGCAGTTGCAAGCCTTGCAAGATAAGGCACTTGGGCTTTTTGCAGAAGCAGCCGATTTGCAAGCGCTTCAAGACTTGCGTGTGAACTATTTGGGTAAAAAAGGTGAGTTGACCAGCGTGCTTAAAGGCGTGGGTAAATTGCCGCCTGAAGATAGGCCTGTGATTGGTCAGTTTGTAAACGCTACGAAATCAGTGTTGGCTGAGGCTTTGGATAAAGCGGAATCAGTCTTGGCAGCCAAAGCCAGAGAGATGCGCATTGAAGCTGAGCGTATTGATGTGACCTTATCGGGTCGCAAGTACCTGCAAGGCGCATTGCATCCCGTGCAGCAGGGTTTGAATGAAATGACAGCTATTTTTGCCCAAATGGGTTTTGAAATGGCTGAAGGCCCTGAGATTGAAGATGAGTTTCACAATTTTGATGCATTAAATATTCCGCAAGAGCATCCAGCTCGCGCTATGCATGATACTTTCTTTTTCAATGCTGAAGGTAATGATGAAGCCTTACTTCTTCGTACGCATACTTCGCCTGTGCAAATTCGTGCTATGCAAGCTTGTGTGGATGCGGGTGGCGAACCGCCACTCGCTGTGGTGGCAGCAGGGCGCGTGTACCGCTGTGATTATGATGTGACCCATTCACCTATGTTTCACCAAGTTGAAGTGTTCAAAGTGGATAAAGATGTATCTCTCGCCCATTTGAAAGGCGTGTTACAACACTTCTTGTCGGCGTATTTTGAGAAGGATGTGCCGATTCGTTTGCGCCCGCATTATTTCCCCTTTACAGAGCCTTCGGCAGAAGTGGATATTGGTTGTGTATTTTGCAATCACAAAGGCTGCCGAATTTGTAAGGGCAGCGGTTGGATTGAAGTGTTGGGAAGCGGCATGATTCATCCTAATGTGCTCAAGGCTGTGGGTATCGATAGCACAGTCTATTCTGGCTTTGCATTTGGGCTAGGTGTGGAGCGTTTGGTCATGCTCAAGCATGGTATTCCAGATTTGAGATTATTTTTTGAAAACGATGTTCGCTTTTTACGCAGGATGGGGGCTTAAGTCGATGAAAATTCCATTTTCTTGGTTAAAAGAACATACGCCTGTCGGTAAAACACCCGAAGTGCTTGCCGATGATTTGGTGCGCTTGGGGCATGAAGTTGAAGGCATTGAAATGCCACGTGCGGGTGTGAAAGGTGTGCGCGTTGGACTGATTACAGAGATGAAGCCGCATCCTGATGCGGATAAATTGAAATTGCTCAAGATTGATTTGGGCGATGTAGAGCATTTAGCGATTGTTTGCGGTGCAAGCAATATGAAAGAGGGTGATAAAGTGCCTGTGGCAACGGTTGGTACAAGTTTGCCTAATGGGTTGAAAATCAAAAAAGGTAAAATCCGTGGTGAAGTGAGCTTTGGCATGTGCTGCTCGGAAGCAGAGCTTGGCTTGGCTGAGGATGCTGATGGTTTATTAATTTTGCCGCAAGATGCGCCTGTGGGTGAGGAAGTCGGCGAATATTTAGAGCTCGAAGAAGCTGTGCTTGATTTGGATATCACGCCCAACCGTGGCGATTGCATGAGTTTAAGAGGTATTGCACGCGATTTAGCGGCGGATTATGCCTTGCCTTTGATTGAGCCGGGCGATGAAGTGGTAGCAACTGATGCCAGCATCGCTGCGCCGAAAGTGAAGGTTAGTGCCCCCGATGATTGCCCGCTTTATACAGCTTGCAAGATTGAAGGGGTGAACGTATCTGCATCACCCGATTGGCTACAAGCGCGATTGATTGCTGCAGGTTTACGCCCCATCAATGGTGTGGTGGATGTGATTAACTATACCATGTTGGATTTAGGGCAGCCTATGCATGCATTTGATGCCGATACCTTGGCTGGCGATATTGAAGTGCGCACTGCCAATGAAGGTGAAACATTTACATCTTTAGAGGGTAAAGAAGTGAGCCTTCACGCAGAAGATTTGGTGATTGCTGATAGTAAACATGTAATCGCTTTGGCGGGCATTATGGGTTCAGAGCCTACAGGGGTGACCGATAAAACCACGAATATCATTTTAGAATCCGCAGCCTTTAGACCTGCACGCATCAGTATTACACGCCGCACGTGTGGTTTGGTGTCGGATTCATCCATGCGCTTTGAACGCGGAGTTGACCCTGCCATGATTGCCGTGGCTATGGATCAGGTAGCACAGATGATTACAGGGTTATTTGGCGGCAAAGTAAGCGCGACTACAACTGTGGGCGATGCAGAACATTTAATTCAAGATACTCAAATTAAAGTGAGTATGCGCAGGGTTGAAGCTAGGCTTGGTGTGGATGTGCCTGAATCTGCCGATGCTGTACTTGAGCGTATGGGCTTTGGCATTGAGCACAAGGGTGATGAATTGCTGTTTTCTGTACCAAGTCATAGACCAGATGTGCGTTTAGCTGAGGATATCTCTGAAGAATATGCACGCGTGATTGGCTTTGATGCCATTCCAGCCGTGTTGCCAACATTGAGCATTGCAGCGCCAAGAAAGCTTTACAGAGCTGTGGAAGAAGCTGTGGCGCAAGGTTTTGTGCAAGTGATTAACTATGCTTTTATTTCGGCGGATGAGCAGCGATTATTTGTGGCTGATGATGGTAAAGATTTGATTTTGGCGAATCCTATTTCAGAAGCTATGAGCGTGATGCGCAGGTCTACTTTCCCTGGATTGTTGAATACCGCAAAATACAATATGAACCGCCAACAAAGTGGTGTGGCATTGGTGGAGCAAGGGCGCTTGTATGATGGGTCTATGCATGAGCGCCAAGAAATCAATATATTGGCATGGTTGATGGCGGGTGAGATTCAAGGCGATAGCTGGTATGAGAAAGCGCGCAAGGCAGACTTCTTTGATTTAAAAGGTGCGGTAGAAGCTTGGTTAAGCAGTAAAGGCTTGACTG
>JALUHL010000093.1 GCA_027053695.1 Ghiorsea sp. | reverse complement strand
ACCAAACATCCAAATAATGTTGACGCTCACTTAAGCTGAGACGCTCAATATATGCAGCATCGGTTGCAAGACGCGCTTTAAGCGCAATGGTGAGCGGCGTATCTTTTTCATCATTGATTTTCGGATGATTGCTGGGTTTATCCCACCACAGCATGAGCGAAGTATGCAGCCAATCGGGGATAATACCTTTGCTGCGTTTTAATAATTTTTGACTATGCCCAGCGCCTTCATCAATCCAAGTGGCAAGGGCTTCTTGCAAGCGAAGCTCACGGCGTTTTGTGCTGCCACTGCGCAGACTTGTCCATAATTGTTTGGGGCTATTGATGCTTAAATCAAAGGTTTTTTGTAGCAACCAAAGCACACTGATGCCGACAATAAGCAAAAGAATGAACATGCCAGTTCGCGTTTCAAATAGCCAGCCAAGCATCTCAATGCGTACGGGTTGATTGGCAATATCAGGAAACAATACCAAAGAAACAAATATGCCAACGACAAATAATAAGGCGAGAACGATACGAATCATAATTGCTCCACCCATGCTTTGGCTTGCTCTTGCCATTGCTGTTGTGTTTGTTGAATTTGGCTGATGAGCTCAGGCGAGATAGAGGTTTCAATGCCATGTTGTTCAAGCTGGTAAAGTAGATTTTCTATGTCCGGCAAACCTTGCCACTGCCCTTGACTTAGTGCTGTTTTAAGTTGGTCGAGTTGATTGATTAAAGCTTTGATATCGGCATAAGGGTCATCAGCGATGGATACTGCATGTTCATCGACCTTAGTCACTCTAAATTGTTCTTTAAGCCAATCCAACCAACTCATCCATGTATCGGTATTGGCATATTCATCAATAAGGTTATCCATGGTGTCCGCCACATCTGCTAAAGCTTCTGGATGTAAGGTATCAGCCAGTGCAAGCATGTTATCAATGATATCATGATTCAGGGTTTCAATATCATTGCTCAAGCCTTGTAAATCTTGCCATGCCTGCTCAGCTTGAGCGCGGCG
>JALUHL010000092.1 GCA_027053695.1 Ghiorsea sp. | reverse complement strand
TGGCTGCAATGCTAAACACGTTGCCATTTTCGGGTAAAATATAAGCACCTAAACAACGGTTTTGCTGATGAAATACACCTAACTTGTGGGTGGTGATTAAATCCACCACCATATGCCGTTGCAGGCAGGTGATATGCTCGTTTTGTTGCACATGTTTGAGCAGTGTCTCGCCAATGGCTTTACCAGTCGAGTCTTGCACATGGGCAATGCGGCGGTGCGAATGCCCACCTTCGCGGGTTAAGTGGAGTTCGCCATCTTCAGTGTCAAAGGGTGTCCCCAAATGTAATAATTCTTGCACCATATCATGCCCGCGATTCACCACCTCACTAACCACATCAGCATGACAAAGCCCTGCACCTGCCTTGATGGTATCTTCAATATGGCTTTCTATGGTATCTTCTTTGGTGATAAACCCTGCAATGCCACCTTGGGCTTGAAATGTATTGGAATCAGGAAAATCCGATTTGTTTACAAGAATCACTTTGCCATGGTCTGCCAAGCGGTGGGCAGCCATCAGCCCCGCAGCACCGCTACCAATAATCAGGTAGTCGCATTGCATATTGGCGGCTTGAGTTTGCGTGAAGTTTGTTAGCATGTGCAGAGCATAAACGCGAAGCCAAGGGATTTCACCTGAAAAGTAGAAGTTTACATATTTAAGGGCATGGATAAGGTCTCAGTATGAAAGAAGCCCTTGGTTTTATAGCAGTCGTGATGACATTCATCGCATTTCTACCTTATATCCGCTCCATACAAAGCGGTAATACCAAGCCGCATGTTTTTTCATGGGTGATTTGGGGTTTAACCACCTTTATCGTGTTTCTTGGTCAAATAGCGGATGGTGGCGGGTCAGGCGCATGGGCGATTGGCGTATCAGGCATTATCACCACCTATGTGGCATGGCTTGCCTATCAGAAAAAGGCCGATATTCAGATTACCCCAACCGATTGGATATTCTTTATGCTCGCTTTATGCGCTTTGCCTTTATGGTATATCCATGATGACCCATTATGGACGGTGGTGATT
>JALUHL010000091.1 GCA_027053695.1 Ghiorsea sp. | reverse complement strand
TGGTGACGACGAACTTTGCACCTTCACGATCAGCCATTTTGAATTGTTTCTTAGCACTTCCGCCACCACAATGAATCACAGACAACCCAGCTTCTCTAAGCTTCGCCGCTTGCTGCAAAGCATATGCAGATGCCGCATCACCCAAAGCCACCACAGCTATATCAGGCGCACTTGATTTGGCTTGAGGAAGTAACATTTCCAAACGCTCCATACCTGCGGCAAAACCAATGGCAGGCGTGGCAGGCCCTCCCAATGATTCAACAAGCCCATCATAACGACCACCTGCCAACACCGTGCCTTGTGCGCCCAGTTGATCCGTGATGAACTCAAATGCCGTGCGATTATAATAATCCAAACCACGGACAATGCGCGGGTTAATCGTGAACGATATATCCAGCGCAGTTAAACCTTCTTTTAACCCTGAGAAATGGGCATCACAGGCTTGGCATAAATGGTTGACCATTTCTGGTGCGTCCGTAAGTGCTGCTTGGCAGGTTTTGACTTTACAATCCAACACCCGCATA
This sequence comes from Ghiorsea sp., assembly GCA_027053695.1. Classification (GTDB taxonomy): domain Bacteria; phylum Pseudomonadota; class Zetaproteobacteria; order Mariprofundales; family Mariprofundaceae; genus Ghiorsea. The sequence goes on along the minus strand of JALUHL010000091.1, from coordinate 11,675 downwards.
GGGTTTGAACCCATACGTTCGTGGCATGTTTCACACAACGCTTCCTTTTTCTCTTCTAAGAATGATACAAGTGCCTCACGGTATGCTGGTCTGCATTCAGCGCAACCCAAAGAATTGATTTCCAATCGTGTTTGCTCAATACCTAGCTCATCCAAGAAGCGCTGCGCCATCACCAATACTTCCACATCTTCCACAAAACCAGACACACCAAAAAACTCTGCTCCGATTTGTTGGAATTGACGCAAACGTCCTTTTTGCGGGCGCTCTCGCCTAAACATTGGCCCCATATAAAACCAGCGCTGTGCGCCTGCTCTGGTTAAACCTGCTTGCAAATAAGCACGCACCGCACCTGCAGTTCCTTCTGGGCGCAAGCAAATGTTGTCGCCGCCTTGATCTTCAAAGGCATACATTTCTTTGGATACAATATCTGTTTTCTCGCCCACTGAACGCACAAAAAGCTCTGTTGGCTCTAAAATCGGCAACCGAACTTCGGAAAAAGCAAAAGATGCAAATACATTTCTCGCAACCTCTTCAATATGTCGCCATGAGCGAACCTGCGCCGGAAGGCCATCGTGAATGCCTCGAATGCTTTGTAATTTTTGCTTTGCCATATCGAAATCCCTATGCTTGGAAGTTGCTTGCGTGCAACTATACGCAATCAAGGCATAATCACAAAAAATCAAAGGCAAACCATGAGGAGCAAGCATGCAACAAGCCAAAAAACAAGCCATCGCATTGATTGCTATCTTGAATCACAAGCATGAAATACTGCTGCTTAAGCGCGCGCCTGATGTGCATTACCCTGATGTATGGTCTTTCCCGGGCGGCAAAATTAAAGCAGGAGAAGCGCCTTTGACTGCTGCCAAACGAGAGTTAAAAGAAGAAACTGGTTTAGTGGGGAAAAGTTGGCAAAACATGGGCGAACATCAACATCATTATGACAATGTAGATTTAAGCTTTAGCTTTTTTCTATGTTATCAAGAGGATAAAGCTTTAGTGGCTGCTGAAAGCGAATATATATGGTGCGCTTTATCAGATTTGGAAACAAAAAAAATGCCTGAAGCGAATCAGGCATTGATTCAAATGTTTAAAAATTATGCCGCAGAGCATCAGCTCTGAAGCGGCTTATTGCTCAATTTCACCTGTATCCACACGTTTGAAACCAGCTTTACGAAATAGAGGCTCACATTGCAATGTATCACCCTGCAGTAGAACGATATTCTTTGTTTCAGGATGTTTATAAACCAATGGTTTACCACCACTCGAACAAGCCGATAGCACTGCCACTGCAGCTATCATCAATAATACACGTGATACATTCATAACCAATCTCCTTAGCTGTTGATATTAGCCAAGCGTAAGGCAAAGCTTAACCTGCATCAAGCTTAAGCTTCATCCTCACTGATAATTTGAGCACGCCCCAAATCTTTCGCCCTATAAAGGCGTTTATCAGCAAGCATCAGCATTTCATCGGCAAGCCCTTTGAGTGATTGCTCCTGCCTAAGCTCATCAAAACACGCCACACCCGCTGAAAAACTCACACTGACATGAACACTTAGACCCAGCTTAATCTCTTTGGAAACAATCACCTGTAAACACTTCTCTGCTGCCATTTTTGCCTCGGCTTTGCTTGTGTGCGGAAGCAAAACCAAGAACTCTTCACCACCCCAACGCGCCAGCGTATCCGCACCACGCAGGTGTTGACTAATGCGTGAGGTTAAAACCTTGAGCACCTCATCACCCGCGGCATGACCGTAATGATCATTGACCTGCTTAAAATGATCCAAATCTAACATCACCACAGAGCAGGTCGCACCATATCTTCGGCATCGATCCAACTCTTGCTCAATTTGCGTGAGCATAAACCTGCGATTCACCAAATTGGTTAACATGTCGTGGCTGGCTTGAAACTCTAAATCTTTTTTAGCTTTTTTAAGGTCAGTCACCATGCGCCACATTAATCTTGCTTCTAAACCACCAATCACACCACCTACACCTAGAATACTTGCAGCCACCTCTTCGACCATTTCATTACCTGTAAGATTGAACACAACGCATGGTGCACACGCTAAAATAGCCTGCTCAACATCGGTATAGGTTTGAATATGATGATCCTTTGCCAGCATCAGCCCTTGAGCATGGGTATCAATATCTACCATGGCCACAACTTCAACCAAATCCTCTTCCAACAAGGTTTCTAGCATGGCTGAGCCGCCACGCCCCGCGCCAAGTATGACAACCCGGCTAGGGTCATCCCGCAATCGTTTTGGCGCTTCTTTCTCTTGTGTCATTAGCATATGAATAAGACATTAGCATATTTGATACCAAAAATTCTTGGATACGTTAATCTTGGCCGTATGAGTTTAGATAATAAGAAAAAACGCGCATTAAAATCACAAGCCCACCACCTTAAAGTGATCATTCAAGTGGGACAGCATGGTGTATCTGAGAGCCTAGTCGCTGAAACAGATAACGCACTCAACACCCACGAGTTGATTAAAGTGCAAATCCAGAGCGATGATAGGGATGGGCGCAAAGCTGCTGCGGCTGAGCTAGTAGCCAAAACAAATGCCGAGCTAGTGCATAAGATTGGGAAAATATTTGTGCTTTACCGTCAAAATAAGGATGCTGCATGACCATGCAAGGCAGCGAACAGATTAAAGCCGCTTTGCAGCAAGCCTTTTCGCCTGTTGCCTTGGAAGTGATTGATGAATCCTACAAACACGCAGGACATGCTGGAGCCAAAGATGGCGGCGGCCACTATATCGTTAATATCGTTGCTGATGCTTTTACGGGTAAATCCCGTTTGCAAAAACACCGTATGGTCAATGATGCTACCAAGCATTTATTCCCTGCTGTCATTCATGCTTTGAGCATCAACGCTAAATCACCTGAATGAGTACTGCTAAACTTCTGATTTCCGATTCTGAGCATCATGCAGATATGCTGTATGTGTCGGGATTGTTTGTGCCAGATGCGTTTATTGTTATTGGCATAGATCAAGAAAGCACCACCACTTGGCATGGTTTATTGTCACCATTAGAAGTGGATAGAGCTAAAGCGCAATCCAAATTAGATGACATTCATTTGGATACGATCTGGCATAACAAAGCTAAAGCAAACGGTTGGCAACGCAGCTTAAGCACTGCAGCAGCAGCCTTTTTGCAAGACCATCAAGTGAAACACATCACTGTACCTGCCGATTTCCCCTTGTTGTATGCTCATGAGCTATCCGCCCTTGGTTTTGAGATTACACCCAGCCCTGCCAGCCTGTTTCCTGAGCGTATCATCAAATCCGAAATGGAAATCAAACAATTAGCACATGCTGAAAAACTGACTGCGCAAAGTATGCTGCAAGCTGAACAGTTTCTTGCGGCATGTGGTATTACCAATGATGGCTTGGTTACTTTCCCAAGCTCTCACGAGCAAGCGGGTGAAGTGGTAACATCTGAAGCCATTCGCGCGGTGATTGAAACCTTCCTTATCGGACAAGGTGCCGTACCTTCACACACCATTGTCGCATGTAGCACACAATCAGCAGACCCACACAATATGGGTTCAGGCGAAATCGCAGCGCATCAACCTATTATCATTGATATTTTCCCGCGGCTTGTCGCATCAGGTTATTGGGGGGATATGACACGAACCTATGTTAAAGGCAAGGCATCACCAGAACTTGCGAAGATGTATCAAACGGTACTCGAAGGGCAAAGCATGGGTTTGGATATGGTGCAAGCTGGGGCAGACACGTCCAACATCCATCAAAGCATCACCTCTCATTTTGATAGCCAAGGTTTTAAGACAGGTGTTATCGATGGTAAACAAGGTGGTTTCTTTCATGGCACAGGTCATGGTGTTGGCTTGGATATCCACGAAGCGCCACGCGTATCCAAAAATGGTGCGATATTAGAAGAGCGTATGGTGGTTACTGTAGAACCAGGTTTATATTATGCACATATTGGTGGCGTACGTTTAGAAGATTTGGTGGTTGTGCGTGAAAAGGGTTGTGATAATTTAACCAACTTCCACAGACAGCTTGAGCTTGAATAAAGGTCAACTCACAACTACTACCTATCCCACTTCATTTATTTTCCGTCATTCCCGCGCAGGCGGGAATCTATCTTGACAACTTTTTTGGATTCCCGCCTGCGCGGGAATGACATAGCTGAGATAATTACAATAGTTTCTTAAGTTCTTCTCGAAACAAGTCGCCATACTTTTTATCGCGCAAACCCAAAGTGGCGTTGGCAATCAAAAAGCCTAATGGGTTACCTGCATCAAAGCGATCTGCATCCACCACCATACCATATACAGGCTCAACTTTAGCCAACTCATTCATGGCATCGGTCAATTGAATTTCACCACCCACACCTGCCTTACTTTCTTTTAAGAAATCAAATAATTTGGGCGTGAAAATATAACGACCAATCAAAGCCAAATTAGATGGCGCATCCACAATATCGGGCTTTTCCACCATGCCTCGCAATCTGAATAAACCATCTTGCTCTGCATCTGTTTTCACAATACCGTATTTAGACACATCTTCATCAGGCACTTTGGCTAATGCAACCACGGAAAAGCCTGTTTTCTCATGCGCTTCTCTTAATTGCTGCATCACAGGTTTCTCAGAAATCATCAATTCATCGGCAAGGGACACACCAAACGCTTCATCACCCACCCAACTGGCAGCGCAAAGCACTGCATGACCCAGACCTTTGGCCTCTTTCTGCCGGATATATGCCATGGATGCCATACGCGCCACATGCGACACCTTTTGATACAATTCATCTTTACCTGCCGCATGCAAATTGGCTTCCAATTCAGCGGAAATATCAAAGTGGTTTTCAATGGCATCTTTGCCGCGCCCTGTCACCATAATGATATCATCAAGCCCTGATGCCAGAGCTTCTTCCACCCCGTATTGAATCATGGGTTTATCCACTACCGTCAACATTTCTTTGGGTGTGGCCTTAGTCGCAGGCAAAAAGCGCGTACCCATCCCCGCTGCTGGAAAAATAATTTTGGTCAGTTGTTTATTCATTTGTTTCCATAATATTTTTTTCTGATTGTATCATATCAAACACGATACCTTGCAATTTTTTTCTCGCAACCCAACCTAACTTCTCTTTGGCTTTGCCTGCATCACCCTTAGATTCTAAAACTTCATGCTCGCGCAATAATGATTCATCCACTTCAACATGTTCTTTCCAATCTAAGCCTACTGCTTGAAAAGCTTTGGCAACAAAGTCTTCCAGACTATGGCTTTGCCCAGTCGCAATGACAAAGTCTTCAGCTTTATCCTGCTGCAACATACGCCACATAGCATCCACATATTCTTCTGCCCAACCCCAATCCCTACGAATAGTTAAATTACCAAGCTTAAGCTTTTCTTTAGAGCCTTGGGCAATACGACATGCCGCTTGAACAATCTTTTTAGTAACAAAACTTTCTGGGCGAAGTGGTGATTCATGATTGAACATAATACCTGTACATGCGTATATATGATACATTTCTCGATAGTTCTTTGTTTCAAAAAACGCCGCAACTTTAGCAACCGCATAAGGGCTTCGTGGTGAAAAAGGTGTGGCTTCATTCGCTGCTTCTTTGCCTGTATCAATAAAACAGTCACCTGAACCCGCATTAAAAAACCTAGTATATCCTCCTAAATTTCTTATAGCCTCAAGCAAATACAATGTCCCCAACACATGGCTCTCTATAGTTTCCACAGGCTGCTTAAATGATAAACCTACTGAACTTTGCCCCGCAAGGTTATAGACTTCGTCAGGTTTAACACTTTCCATCACCTGCAGCGCTTGATGAGCATCTGTCAAAGACAATGACAAAACTGAAATTTGTGTTTCAATACCCAACTTTTTTAAGTTGGAAAGATTCTTTTTAGCACGCGATGTACCAAACACTTGATAACCTTTCTCAAGAAGAAACTTCGCCAGCAATGAGCCATCTTGACCCGATACGCCGCATATTAGCGCTGTTTTACTCATGGTGTTTATTCAACCGAAACGGAAATATCATGTCCATGCGCTTTTAATAAAGCGTGACGCTGCGCAACTTTCAAATCTTCTGCAACCATTTCAGCGCACATCTCTTGCACTGTAATTTCTGGTGTCCAACCCAGTTTTTCTTTGGCCTTGCTTGGGTCGCCCAATAGTGTCTCTACTTCCGCAGGACGGAAATATCTAGGGTCAACTTGTACCACAACATCACCCACCTTAAGCGCAGGTGCTGCATCACCTTCAATAGCAGCGACAATACCTTTTTCTTCTATACCTTTACCTTCAAACTTGATTGTAATGCCCAACTCAGCCGCCGACCATTCAATAAACTGGCGCACTGAATACTGCACACCCGTGGCAATCACAAAATCATCGGGTTTATCCTGTTGCAACATCATCCACTGCATACGCACATAATCTTTGGCATGACCCCAATCGCGAAGCGCATCCATATTACCCATAAATAAACATTGCTCTAATCCTTGCGCAATGTTCGCTAAACCACGGGTGATTTTGCGTGTTACAAATGTTTCGCCACGGCGTGGTGATTCATGGTTGAATAAAATACCGTTGCAGGCATACATGCCATACGATTCTCTATAGTTCACCACCGTCCAATAAGCATACAGCTTGGCCACCGCGTAAGGTGAGCGAGGGTAAAAGGGCGTAGTTTCTTTTTGTGGTATTTCTTGAACCTCGCCAAACAATTCAGATGTCGAGGCCTGATAAAATTTCACTTTCTTTTCCATACCCAATAAACGAATGGCTTCAAGTAATCGCAATGTACCCATAGCATCTACATCTGCTGTATATTCTGGCGATTCAAAGCTTACCGCCACATGTGATTGCGCGCCCAAATTATACACTTCATCCGGCTGAACCTCTTGAATAATACGTGTTAAATTAGACGAATCCGTTAAATCACCATAATGCAAAAATAATCTACAATTTTGTTCATGAGGATCTGTATATAAGTGGTCAATACGACCTGTGTTAAACATAGAAGCACGGCGCTTGATACCATGCACCTCATAACCTTTTTCCAACAAAAGTTCTGCCAAATAAGAGCCATCTTGTCCCGTTATACCTGTTATTAGGGCAACTTTCTTCATAAGTTTCTCCCATACTCATCATCAAACCGTTCAATATCATCTTCTTCTAAGTAATCCCCAACTTGCACTTCAATCATTTGCAAAGGTACTTTGCCCTTATTTTCCAAGCGGTGCTTGACACCAATAGGAATGTAAGTGCTCTCATTCTTAGCGACTGTTATTACCTCATTATCCCGAGTGACCGTAGCTGTTCCTGAAACCACAATCCAATGTTCAGACCTATGCTGATGTCTCTGCAAACTCAAACTTGCACCTACATTTACAGAGATTCGTTTCATTTTATAGCCCTGCGCATTTTCTAGCACCGTATAACTACCCCAAGGCCTAAGCACAGTCATATGCTCTTGATATTCAATACCTTGGCTTTCTTTAAGGCTTTCAACCACTTCACGAACACGCTGACTTTCACCCCTAGGACACAATAAAATAGCATCTGGGGTCTCCACGGCAATGATATCTTTAAGCCCAACAGCCGCTAACAAACGGGACTCACTACGCAGCAATGTGTTTTCACAATCAATAGCAATTGCATGCCCACTAATAGCGTTATCACCCTCGCTTTTAGCAGAAACATCGAACACTGCATCCCAACTTCCCACATCCGACCAACCCATGGATACAGGTACAACCACCACATTCTCTGAAGGCTCAAGCACCGCATAGTCAATCGAAATCGAAGGCATGTTTTTAAACTGGTGCCGCACCACTTCCTGCCAAGGTTCGCCAGCTTCCCATGAGCTTTTCATAGCTTGTACAACCTCATATATACTAGGGCAGTACCGTTTAATTTCAGCAAGTATGGTTGACGCTTTCCACACAAACATCCCTGAATTCCAAAAATAATTTCCTTCTTTCAAGAAAGATTTAGCTGTAAACAAGTCTGGCTTTTCTGTAAATCGCTTCACAACATGTGCGGTGCTGTTTTCAAGCTGCTCTCCCGCCTGGATATAACCAAATCCCGTATCGGGATGCTCAGGCACAATGCCAAAGGTGACCAAACTTCCTTGCTCGGCCTGCTCAACCGCCACATTTAAACCTTCATGAAAAGCTGAACTATCTTTGATGATATGATCTGCGGGTAATACCAACATCGTAGGGTCTTCCCCATCTTTTTGTAGCAATGAAGCAGCTAAGGCAATAGCGGGAGCCGTATTGCGGCCACATGGCTCTAATATAGTATTCAGATGATTGAGCTCAGAAAATGCTTCGCCTGTGGCATGCGCTTCATTGGTCACCACCCAAACATCTTCTTCTTTTACCCGTGGTGCCAACCTTGAAATGGTTGCTGCAAGCAGAGATTCTTCACCATCAAGCTTTAAAAATTGTTTAGGCAGCTGTTCACGAGACAATGGCCAAAGCCTTGTACCTGATCCGCCTGCAAGAATAATCGCTTTGATAAGACTCACTTTATAACAATTCCATTTGCATACAAATAATGCATCACTTGTTGCACACTTTCATCCAAAGAAAGACTACCTGTATCTACTGTTATTTCAGCTTTTTCGGGCACTTCATAGGGTGATGAAATGCCTGTGAAATTTTTAATTTCACCTTGTCGTGCTCGCTTATACAGGCCTTTAACATCTCGACTTTCACATGTCTCTAGGCTTGCTGCGCAATAAATTTCGATAAAGTCGCCCGCTTGGTGAAGCTTACGCACCACCTGCCTATCTTCACGAAAAGGTGAAATAAACGCTGTGAGCACAACAATACCAGCATCCACAAATAATTTCGAGACTTCGCCAACTCGGCGAATATTTTCACGTCTTGCTACATCAGAAAAACCTAAATCCCCACATAAACCATGCCGCACATTATCCCCATCTAATACGGTGGTATGTACGCCCATTTGAAACAGTTTATTTTCAACGGCATGGCTTAATGTTGACTTCCCAGACCCCGAAAGCCCCGTAAACCAAAGCACAACACCTTTATGTCCATTTTTAGCTTCTCTGTCGGCTCTGTTAACTTCACCTTCATGCCAAACCACATTCGATGACTTTTGCTGCTCACTCATGGTTGATAGCATAGTTGCATGAATACAATCCTCTCCCTATCTCACCCAAGTTGGATCTGATGCATCCAAATTTCTTGGTGTCATACGTTTGGCTTCTCCACCCCAAATCGGCACACTGTAAATATGTTTTTTACCATACACTTCCGCAGAATACAAAACAATCTGCCCATTGGGTGACCATGTTGGTGATTCAATGCGCTGACCTGTCGCCAAATAACGTAGTCCAGTTCCATCCACATGTACAGTTGCAATGGCATATTCCCAGCCTTTTTTAGTCACAAATGCAATTCTATCGCCAATGGGTGCCCACACGGGTGATGTGTTGTAGTTCGCTTCAAGGCTTATCCTTTCTGCCTTACCCCCACCAATAGGCTTGCGATAAATTTGTGGTGAACCATTGCGATTGCTGGTGAAAGCAATCCATTTGCCATCAGGCGACCATGTGGGCGTGGTATCAATGGCGCTGTTATGCGTAAACTGTTCCCACTTTTTCTTGGCTATATCATAAATATGAATTTCACTGTTGCCCGTGTATGACAATGCCGCAGCAACAAACCGCCCATCAGGCGAAAACTCTGGCGCACTATTTAAACCTTTGAATTGCGCAAACACCTGCCTTTTTGCCGTTTGAATATCAAAAAATTCCAGCCTCGGCCTACCTTTAACGTAAGTATTCAAAACAATATGCGCTCGGTCTGGCGCTAAATCAGGCGATAAAAGAAGTGAAAAGCCTTTGCCTACGGTTTGAATATTTTTGCCGTCATGGCTCATCATCATCAGTTGCGACAGGCCTTTTTCCTTATGCACAAACACAATTTGTGAGGTAAAATAGCTGGGCAAACCTGTTTGCTGATGATAAATATAATCTGCGATACGGTGTGCAAATGTTTGATTGAGTACGCCACCTTTCTGAGTGATACTTTCTTCAGCTAGTAATTTCTGGCTAAAGGGCTGATGAATTTTGATATTCGCCACCCAAGCAGCACCTTGCTTACTAAGCTGGCTAGTCACCAAAACATCTGTGCCAATAATGCGCCAGTCTGCATAGTCTACATGACCCCATACATCTTGCGCATTCACCAAAAAGCTCAATGGGTCCAAGCTTTGAAAAGAGCGGCTTGCATCCAAATCTTTGGTCACCACCTCTGTGATTTCAGCAGCTTGCGCTGAATACATATCCTCAGATGCCATGAGAAACGCAAGGTTTAAAGGCTGGTATGAAGATTGATAAACCTCAAATTCAACGGCAAACGCCTTGCTCATAAAAAGCAAGGCGCAGCATAATACCATTCCCAAACGCAGCATTGGCATCAAAATGAATTATTTTTCAATCGCAAGCAATTCAACTTCAAAGATAAGTGTTGAATTTGGACCAATCTTAGCACCCGCACCACGCTCACCATATGCAAGTTCAGCAGGAATGAAGAAGCGATACTTACTGCCTACAGGCATCAAAGCCACCCCTTCTGTCCAGCCTTTAATCACACCATTCAAAGGGAAGGAAATCGGCTGCCCACGCGAATACGATGAATCAAATTCAACACCATCAATGGTTGTGCCTTTGTAATGAACTTTCACTGTATTTTCAGGTGTTGGCTTTGGCCCATCACCTTGTTTAATCACTTCATACTGCAAACCACTATCGGTAACTTTCACACCATCTTTCTTAGCATTCTCAGCTAAGAATTTTTCGCCTTTCGCTTGATTCTCAGCCGCTGCATTTTGACGTTTTTTCATTTGCTCTTCTTGCTTTTTACGGAAGAATGTTTGTTTGATATTGGCTGCCACTTCTTCAGGCAATTTTGCTTCGTTACCCGCCAATACATCTTTCACCGCCAAAGCAAAAGCATCTGCATCAACTTCTGCATCAAGATTTTTTAAAGACTTTCCAACATCCATACCCATGGCATAACTAAATTTTTGAGCTTCAGAATCTAAAGCAACCGTTTGCTCAACACTTTTTTCTGCCGCTTGATTACAAGCGCTTAAACCCAAACCAAGCATAGCTACTACTAATATTTTCTTGTTCATCTTCTTTTATTCTCCTTTCTGATATTTAAACGCATTCAATATTAAACTCATGCAAAACCTATTCCCACTCAATCGTAGCAGGTGGTTTTCCAGATACATCATAGACGACACGATTAATTCCGCGAACTTCATTGATAATCCGATTGGAAACTTTACCCAGCAAACTGTATGGCAACTCTGCCCAGTGTGCCGTCATAAAATCTTGTGTCACTACTGCGCGCAAAGAAACCACCCATTCATAGGTGCGCCCATCGCCCATCACACCCACAGATTTGACAGGCAAGAACACGACAAATGCTTGTGAAGTTTTGTCATACCAGCCTGATGCGCGCAACTCATCAATAAATATAGCATCTGCCCTACGCAACAAATCTGCATATTCTTTTTTCACTTCGCCCAAAATACGCACACCCAATCCAGGGCCAGGAAATGGGTGGCGATACACCATGTCTCGCGGTAAGCCAAGCGCCACACCCAGTTCACGCACTTCATCTTTAAACA
>JALUHL010000090.1 GCA_027053695.1 Ghiorsea sp. | reverse complement strand
CCCAACACTTGGGCAGCTGTTTGCAAGCGCAAACATTGTTCATCGGTGTTTTCAGATGCTTCAAACCATGCCACAAACACAGCTTCATGGCGCAAGACATCTGTTTCTTCTGAGCCACCAAGTGCTGCAAAGGTCTCTTTAAGCTGCTCGAAAGCGGCTTCTTCTATGGCTTTTGTGGGAATTCTAAGTTCCACACACGTTACATTTTGCATCCTTGCCCATCCTTAACCATACTTGCCCACGCTTTGTGGAGGTTTTTTTGTCGCAGTCATCAACTTTTTTTATGCGTTTACAGCAAACAGAACGTCTAACCGACCCCTTATGTGATGATGTGGTGGTCAAACTTGCGTTTGCCCCATTGCCTCATCAAAGCTTGCCAGCATTCATCCCGGGTCAGTTTGTGCGTTTACAGTTGCCCAAGCAACCCGAGCTTCAATCTTCTTATTTTGCGATTGCTTCCAACCCTCATGATACGCACACTTACGAGTTCGTCATCAAAGGTGTGCATCCGCTTTCATCTGCATTGGTTGATTTGCCTGTTGGCGAGCAGGTTGAAGTAGAAGGGCCTATGGGTAAAGGCTTTGATTTATCCGAGCATCAGGGCAAACATATTATATTGATGGGTGCAGGTACGGGCATCGCGCCATTGCGCAGCGTGTGGTTTGATATTATCAAGCATAGACAAAGTTTCGGGCATGTGTCTATTTATGCAGGTTTTTTAACAGCTATGCATCATTTATTAACTGATGAATTGGCAAGTTTATCCGAGCATGATATTCAAGTGAGCATTTCCTTAACTTCAGGCGATCATGATTGGCAGGGGTCTGTGGGTTATGTGCAACATGCGCTGGCAGATAAGCGCCCATCACCTGAAAATACTGTGGTTTGTATCGCTGGCATGAGCGTAATGGTGGACGCATGCACAGAAACGCTGTTAGACTTGGGCTTTAATGAACAGCAAATCTTGCTCAACTTCTGAGATTTCTCTCCCGCTCCTCGCACTCGACATCGGTGGTAAACGTATTGGTATTGCCGTTTCAGACCGCCTTGGTTTTTCTTGTCGAGGCATCACATGCTTGTTTCGTAACGACCAAGGCTGGCCTAAGCAAGTGAACAAATTGGTATCAGAATACGGTATTCAAGGGCTGGTTGTTGGCCTGCCTAAGAACATGGATGGCACCGAAGGCGCACAAGCCCAAGATTGCAGAGATGCGGCAAACACCTTATCGCAAAGCTCGGATTTACCGATTTTTTTTCAAGATGAACGCTTATCCACGTGGACAGCCAAAGAGCGATTATTTGCGCAGGGCTTGAATGAGAAAAAAGTCAAAGCGAAACTAGACCAAACTGCGGCGGCCGTATTCCTTGAAGATTTTATTGCAGCCATGGACACCAAGATGGAGACTGAACATGCCTGAACCTTTATTTGGACTGAAACACTTATTTGGCATAGCTGATTTAACGCGAGAGCAAATTCAAGCGCTGGTGGATTTGGGCGATGATTTTATTGATATCAACACGCGCAGCGTGAAAAAAGCGCCAACCTTACGCGGGCGCACCGTCATCAACCTATTCTTTGAGAATTCAACGCGCACACGCACCAGCTTTGAAATCGCAGGCAAACGCTTATCGGCAGATGTTATCAATATCTCGGCATCCACATCGGCGACAAAAAAAGGGGAAACATTATTGGACACAGGGCAAACCCTTGCTGCCATGCAGCCACATGTGTTGGTGATTCGGCATTCTGTGGCAGGTACATGCGAATTTTTATCGGAATTTTTGGATAACACGGCGCTGATTAATGCAGGCGATGGTTCACACGAACATCCTACGCAAATTTTAACCGATTTGCTCACACTCAAACGCAGCATGGGTGATATACAAGGCAAGACCATGACCATTGTTGGCGACATTGCCCACTCACGAGTGGCGCGCTCGCATATGTTGTCCGCCAAAATTATGGGATATAACGTGCGCATTGTTGCGCCTAAGACCTTGCTGCCCGCTTTTGTGGAAAATTATGGCTGCGAAATTTACCACGATTTTGATGAAGCACTGCAAGGCACGGATATTCTTTATATGTTGCGCGTGCAAACAGAGCGCTTAACTACAAACTGTTACTTCCCGTCGCTTCGCGAGTATCATGAGACGTATGGCTTAAACATGAAGCGGCTGAAAGCAGCAGGGGATCATTGCATGGTCATGCATCCAGGTCCCATGAACCGTGGGGTGGAGATTGCAACAGATGTGGCAGATTCGATGAAAAGTTTGATTTTAGAGCAGGTAGAACATGGCGTGGCGATTCGCATGGCGGCTTTAACAGCACTATGCGGTGGAGCGACAGAGGAATGATTGTTTTGAACCGCAAAGGGCGCAAAGTTTCGCAGAGTAAGAAGTATGCTTATGATAGATATGGAAGGGAGAATGCTTTGCGTCACTCTGCGTACTCTGCGGTGAAATTTTTGGTGGTGAATAAAAATGACTGATATTCTAATTACAAACGGTCGTGTGATTGACCCTGCAAACAACATGGATGCGATGTGTGATGTTTGGGTTGAACATGGACAGGTAGCAGGTGTTGGCAAGTTTGATGGCAAAGCCAAAGTAACCATTGATGCCAAGGGGCTGATTGTTTGCCCAGGCTTGATTGATATGCATGTGCATTTAAGAGAGCCAGGCGAAGAGTGGAAAGAAGATATTGAATCGGGATCGCAAGCTGCTGTGGCAGGTGGTATTACCACGATTTGTACCATGCCCAATACTGAACCGTGTATTGACCATGCAGGTATTGTGTTGCAAGTCATTGCACGCGCCAAAGAAATTGGTTTATGTAATTTGCGCCCTATTGGTGCCGTAACGCGAAACCTTAAAGGCACGGAATTAACCGAAATGCGAGAACTATCGCGCTCTGGTGCGGTTGCATTTTCTGATGATGGTAAACCGATTTGGCATGCAGGTGTGATGCGAAAAGCATTGGAATATTCATCCAGCTTTGGTTATTTGATTATCCAACATGCAGAAGAAAAGCAATTAACCGATGGTGGTTCGGTGAATGAAGGATGGGTGTCCACCCAGCTTGGTGTGCAAGGTATGCCTGTGGAAGGCGAAGACAGCATGATTGCGCGAGATATTATGCTGACCCGCCGTACTAATGCCCGTTATCATGTGGCACACATTTCATCTAAAGGTGCGGTAGAACAAGTACGGTTAGCGCAAAAACAAGGTTTGAAAGTAACCACAGAAGCAGCCCCTCATCATTTCGCTTTGACCGAAGATGAAGTGCTCAATTTCAATGCCGATGCCAAAATGAGCCCACCCTTACGCACTGAAGAAGATAGGTCGGCTGTGATTGAAGGGTTAAGAGATGGCACGATTGAAGTGATTGCCACCGACCATGCGCCACATCATGAAGATGATAAACGCTGCGGCCTATCATGTGCGGCATTTGGCATTGTTGGTTTAGAAACTATGCTTCCTATTTCATTGGATTTAGAGCGGGAAGGCGTGCTTTCCATGTCTGATTTGATTGCTAAAATGACCGCTAACCCTGCGAAACTATTAAATATTCCCGAAGGTTCGCTATCTCAGGGCAATGCTGCGGACATTTGTATCTTTGACCCCAAAGCGGAATGGACACTAGACCGTGAGAAACTATTTTCCAAAGGTCGCAACACCCCTTGGCATGGTAGAACGATGATAGGCAAAGTGGTATATACACTTAAAGATGGGCGCGTCGTATTTGAACAAGGCACAATAATTGTTTAATGCTCGTGCCTAAAGGTAACGACAGGAGAAACATACATGGATAATGTTTATTCCCAAACCTTCAAAGTGAAAAGAGAGGATTGTATTTCAACTCTTGATAGTTCTCTTCCTGACCTTTTAGGAACTTATACTCTCGTTAAGTGGATGGAAATAGTAAGTGCTAAAAATATCAACCAACACCTTGATGAAAAACATATATCTGTTGGTGAGAAAGTATCCATTGAGCATAGTGGTATGGTAAAGAATAATTCTTCTGTACAAATTATGTCTGTAATCCAAGCCCAAAATAATAGAAATGGGGGC
>JALUHL010000089.1 GCA_027053695.1 Ghiorsea sp. | reverse complement strand
GCAAAGATCATATCAAATTCAAACTCAAATTTTGCTAATACATCTAGGCTATCTTCCTTTAATAAAGTAAAAGCTTTATCTTGAGATTTGAAATAACTTTTAATCACTACTAGGTGGAACAGGTAAGCCGAGTTTATGCAAAGGCAAATACTCAAAGTAATACTTACAACCTTTATCAATAATATAGTCTAATGTGTCTTTATATTTTGGTTGCTTAAACCAGCGACTAAGCACATAAGAAAACGTTACTTCATAGTTGAGCAGAGCAAAAAGTTTCTTATATTGCCTTAATTTAAATTCACATGTTTGCAACTTCTCATCTACAGAACCATCAACTTCTTGATATTTAATTTCAATAATGTGCATTGTGTTTTCTCGAATAACATAAATCGCATCATCGGGCAGCAAACGTTTAGATAAACTTTTCCTCCAATCGATGCCTTGTTCTTCTAAAAACCGATATAACTCATATTTTTTGAATGATTGTGCCACGAGTTTCTCTTGGTAATAAATAGAGAAACCCATTGTTTTCCCTTTTATTCTTTTGTTTGCTACGCATTCATAGCCTAAAACCTTTTTATGCAGGTAAGTAACCAAATCCACTTTCCCCTCAAAATAAATGCCTGTTTGAGTGTTTGCTCCACCTATTCCATCTTTAATCATGCGGCCGCCCTATTAGAAATAAGTAACTCATGGATCTTTCCGCGTTTTGCTGAGACAGAGTTGATCGCCCGTTTTGCGAGAATTCGGTTAATTTTATAATCTGAATATAACTCATCAAAAAAATTATTGTCTTCCAACTGGCTTACATCTGAATTACTTAAAATCCATGGATAATCTTGTTCAGTTAGAGTGTCACAAAAGTTTTTAAGCCTTCGTTGCTCATCATCATTAAACTCATCTTTGGCATAAGCCGTAAAGCTAGAAGATGCGCTTAAGGGTTTGTATGGTGGATCAAGATAAAACATGGTGTTGCCTTGCGCATACTTAAGTGTTTGCTCAAAATCACCTTGAAGTATGGTTACGTTCTGCAAAGCTTCGCTCACCTTTCTTAGATTAGGTGCATCACAAATTTTAGGCGTTTTATAACTACCAATAGGCACATTAAAACCACCATTGCGATTGACGCGGTATAAACCATTAAAACATGTTCTGTTTAAGAAAATAAATAATGCAGCTTGCTGGATTTGAGGTTGTTCTTTGGTATTAAAATCAGCACGTTTTTCATAATAGTAAGTTTTTTTTCGCTCTATATCCAAAGCAAGGGCATGATATTCAGATTGCCAAATATTGAGTTGTTCAATCAACGCATCCACATCATTGCGAATAGTATGATAAGTATTGATAAGGTCTGTATTGACATCGTTAATGATGCATTGCTGCACATTAGGGAAGTGATTCAGTACCCAAAACAGAACCGCACCACTACCGACAAAAGGCTCGATAAAGGTAAACTTTTCTTCTTTAGCGTAAGGGAAGCGTTGTTCAATATCACTAAGAAGTTGTGTTTTACCACCTGCCCATTTCAAAAAAGGTTTAACTGCTTTGCTCATAAGCTAAACCTTAGAGGTTCTTACACCATCTGCCAACATCAAAACTGCCACCCATGTTGCTGCATCCATCTGTTCATCAGCAACAAGCCCCACAATATATCCGACCTATCTTCGCCTTTTTGATGCCTATCCCACTGCTCCTGCACAAAGCTTTCACGCACCAAACCACCAAGCGGTTTATCGGCTATCATCGCTTGAATATCATCCTTAAAGTCTGCTCGCATCCAATGTTTGATCGGTGCCATAAAGCCTTGTTTGGGGCGATAAACCATTGCTTTGGGCAGATAATCGCAAGTGATTTCTTTGAGCAATACTTTCAGCTTTTCTTGCCACGGTAAACCTTGCACCTTCCAACTATCATCCAAGGTCGCCATGAATGAAAATAGCCCCGCATCCAATAATGGTGCGCGTAATTCCAAGGCATTGGCCATACTCATGCGGTCACCCACTGCCAACAAATCATCGCCCACATAATGAATGACATCATCAATCATTGCGCCATTCACCACGCCGTAGTTATCCAACAAACCTTTGAGACCACCTGATATTTGCGATGCATTTTTCCAAGCATGTTCAGGTTGCGAAAGCTGCATGCCATGAAATATATCCGACCACGCAGCATCCGTAGTCGAAGTCCAACGGCGATAAGCATCTACTGGCGCATCATCCAAACCTTGTAAAAAGCGGCGCATCCGACCTCTCAAGTTGCGACTGGATGCGCTATCACCCAAACTTTCCAACACTTTAAGCGCTACGCTCCTTGCAGGAAGCCCTTGCAACTTCTCATGCCATTTCAAGCCCAAATAGCGCGGGTATCCACCAAACAATTCATCACCACCCACACCCGACAATGCCACATCCACATGCTTTTTCGCTTCGCGGCTAATCAAATAGGTGGGCAATGCTGCGGAGTTGGTAACTGGCATATCAAAGGCTGTTGCTAAATCATCCAAGGCTTGATGTGCTGTAGCATTCACTTCCAAGGTTTGATGTTGTGTGCCTAAATGGTTAGCCACTTGCCCCGCATACACGCTCTCGTCATAATCTTGGGGCGCATCCATAAAGCGCACACAAAAACTATGCACATCCTGCCCAGCGTCTTGTTTGAGCACACCTGCAATCAGCGATGAATCCACACCGCCCGATAAAAACACGCCTAATGGCTTGTCGGAAACCGTTTTACTGGTGATAGATTTGACCAGCATGGATTTCACTTCAGGTTTGATTTCATCTGCTGTTAAATCAAGCGGTTGGGCTGGCTCGGGTAGGAAGAAATAACGGCGAATTTGCAAAGGTTGCCCCGCTTTGGCAATGGCATAACAACCTGCGGGCAGTTGCGATACTTCTTCATACATAGTTTGGGGTGCTTCAGCACGCATACGCGTTAAAATGTGATATACACTGCTTAAATTTGGGGTGAGCGACCACTTACCTTTTTCAAACGCATTCTGCGATGATGCAAAACCCACACGCCCGTCTTGCTCGCAGACAAACAAGGGCTTTTCACCAAACACATCTCTAGCCACTAAACATATCTGTTCGCGTTTGTCCCACAACACAATGGAAAACATACCTTCAAGCAAGTTGAACACACCCAAACCAAAGCGGCGATACAAATGCGGAATCACTTCGGTATCCGAATCCGATTGAAAGGTCACGCCATCTGCTTCAAGCTTTTCTCGCAGATCTTTATAATTATAAATGCAGCCGTTAAACACCACCACCACATCATCCACCTGCATGGGTTGATTACCGCGCGCGTCGGGGCCAATAATCGCAAGCCTATGATGAATGGCTGAAAACTCGGATGACATAAACTCACCCTTCCCATCAGGGCCACGCGCAGCTACAGCAGAAGCCATGGCTTTGAGTTCTACGGCATCTGTTTTACCCAATATGCTTGCAAAACCACACATTAACGGTTCACCAGTTGCTCAATATCTTGAATATGCTTTGCCCAACCGCGTTTGCCTTGATGCGCTTTTGCCCATGTTAAACCTTGCTCTACCATTTTCGTGTCTGCTTCAAATGTGGTCAAAACATTGCGCCAAGCTTGTGCGTCATGCGGCGGACAATAGCTTGCAAAGCCACCTGTGGTTTCTCTAAGCACGGGAATATCAGAAACAATGGCGGATGTGCCGCATGCAAAGGCTTCAAGAGGTGGATAGCCATAACCCTCAGCTGTGGAGGGCTGCAATAAAGCTTTGCTTTGCCTGTATAATTTCAGCAATGCCACATCATCCACATCTTGTAAGAACTCCACTTGCCCTTCTTCAGGCTGAAACATATGCAAAAGTTTATCTGCCACATCTTGGCGAATGCCCACGCATTTCAAATGGATGTCTGTACCCTTCATTGCGCCAAGCAGAATTTGCACATTTTTATGCGGCAAGCCATTGCCTACAAACAAAAAGAAATCTTTTTTCTTCACCCGCCTATCGGGCTTAAAGCTTGCTTCAATCGCAGGGAACCGAATAGCAGTATCATGCGTAATATCGCCCACCAACTTTTCTGTTTCATCTTGAGAAACCTTAGAATCAAACCACGTTAAACTGGCAGACGATACCGCCTGTTTTAAACGCCATAACCCTGCCATTCTACGCAAACTATTCCCTTGATATGCAGGGTGGGTCAAATAAAACACATCATGAATGGTGTGAATGCTTGGGCAAGGTAGCATGCGCAGTGGACGCTTGGGATAAGGGCTTAGAAATAAATCAAATCCTTTTGTCAAAGCTGGCCAATGCCATTCCAAGTGTTTTGGTGCCTGCTGAGCCACTACCTTATCTTGCAGGGAAATAGGCAAGGCATTCGGCTCATCCAATATCACTTGCAGCAACCAATCAGGATGTTGATTTGCAAGTGCCAGCAAAAGCCCTTCTAAAAAACGGCCAATACCAGTACGGCGACCAAATACAAATTCTCGCCCGTCAACCATCACTTTCACTGCAGATGCCTCACTCACCAAGCCTTGATATACCGACACCACTTGGCTCACATGCGTTTCAATGGAGAAGTTTTGCGCATGTTTTACGCCAGCCTGCCCCATGCTTGTGTTAAGCGACTTATCTTCCAGCAAACGCTTGCATGCTTGGCTCATCGCCTGCACATCATTGGGCGCAATCAGAAAACCTTGCTCACCATCTTCAAACACTTCAGGTACACCACCCACAGCATAAGTCACCACAGGGCAAGCTTGCGACATCGCTTCCACCAAGACCCGTCCAAACCCCTCATGCTTAGAGGTTAAAATAAGATATTGCGCATGCGCATACCAAGGCGTTACATCATCGTGATACCCTAAAAAATGCACCCTATCACACCAAGCATGCTGCTTGCATTCATCTTTGATGCCTTGCATATAACCGTTGTCATCAGGGCCTGCCTCACCAAGCACAACAAAGTGAAGTCCCTCATCTTGCGCGGCTAAATCTGCAAAGACCTTCAAAGCATGTTCAAGCTGCTTTTCTGGGGTGATACGCCCAACAAAAAGCATATATTTATCTGCGCTAGGCAAAGGATTCGCTAGATTCGGTAATGAGGTTACATTCAAACCGTTGTAAATCACATGCACAGGTTTTGCATAACTCTGAAAACGTGCTGCCACGGACTGGCTATTGCAAATCACCGTGCCCACCAAACGCTTCAATATACCATCCATCAAAGCATCGGGTTGCGCAATACGGCAATGAAAAACCACAGGGATATGCAACTTGCGCCCAGCCAAACCTGCATAAAATGCAGCACGCGAATTATTGGCATGAATCACATCAGGTTTTATCACCTGCAGCGCTTTTACCCAAGCTTGTAATATGGAAGGCTTAAACTGCACCAGTTTCAGCATAGGCAAGCTCACATGTTTGATACCGCAAGCTTTGGCTTGTTCTGTCAACTCACCTTCACTGGGTGTGATGAATACAGGCTCTACTGATGAAGGCACATGGCACATCAAATCCAATAAAGAATGCTCGCCACCACCCACCATATTTGGAAATTGAGAAACATAGGCAATACGCATCATGCTTTGCTCAGCCATGCTTTTATTCTACCCACATCCGTTGCCAAGCTCATGATTAATCGCACCACCGGCAAAACCGCCCACGCAGTATTGGGTATGTCACTATCCGATAATATCCAACGAAAACGCCACCAATTCATGCCCGCCATCATCGCTAAAAAGAGAAGCAAGGGAAGCACACTCCAACAACTCAATAAAACAAATGGATAAAACTTCAAAGTTGGCGAAGCTTTGAGCATCCACTGCCCATAATGTTCGGGAGCAAAACCACTTCGCCATAAATCCATTTCAGCTCGACCTCGACGTATAAACCAATGCCAAATATCCGCCAAGTTCCCTCTTGCCTCATGCCTAATCATGGCTTGGGGAACGAATAAGAGCTTTCCATGCTCAGCCACCTTCTTTGCCAACAAATAATCTTCGCCGCCAAAGCGTGCATGCGCAGAAAAGCCGCCAACTTTATCCACAATATGCTTACGATAACATGCATTTAAGGTTGAAATTTCTTGCGTAGACTGCGTTTGCCCTTGGGCTTGCTTAACCCTTGTGATACCACCGCCAGGAAAACCCAATAAGCTTTCAGCCCAACCTATCGCATTCGTACCTTCTGGCACAGTGACACCACCTTGAACACCCAACACCTGTTCATCATGAAGGGGCGCGACCAAGTTGCTCAACCAATTCTTTTCCACGCGGCAATCATCATCAATAAATGCCAACACATCATATTTTGCATGTTGTACAGATAAGTTTCTCGCATAAGCAATGCCTAAATTTTTCATCGGGTGCGGCACATACACCACACCTTCAGGCGCATCTGGAGCATCGGTTTCTTCCACCAACACAATTTCAAATTCACCATCATACTGCTGCGCTCTTAAATCCGATAAAACACGCTGCAATAAAGCCCGTCTATCTCGGGAAATCACTAAAACAGAGACAGCAAAACTAGACATGACACATACTTTGAAATAATTCCACTACGTATGACGAACGTGCTTGCCAATGATGTTGCAAAATATCTTGGTCACTGGCTAAAGGGAGCGTTTTCATTTCAAGAGCCTCTGAAATTGAACCTAACCAATCCTCAGTATTATGGCATTCTCGCACCCACGGCTGAAGCTTCGTTGATGTCTCACAAGCAGTAGAAACAATTGGTTTCTTCATCGCTAAATAATCATAAAGCTTAGTTGCATCACCTTGAATACCTTGTTTATATGGTGCAACAAGCACATCACAATGCTGCATCAATGCTGGCAATGCTTTGGGAGAAAATACACCTAAGAGATGGATATTATCATACTCTGATAACCTAGCTTTTGCCTGATCACTTGCTCCCCCAACCAACACCCATTGCCAAGAAGGTTGGCTGCTCGCCATTGATTCTACCAAACTTATATCAAACCATGGGCCAATATGACCTATAAACCCAAGTCTAGGCCTCGAAACTGAGCGCAATGCCTGTGGCTCATCTATGATGGATTCATTGGGTCTAAACACTGTGGCATTGGGCACATAAAATACCGATTCATCCGAACACCTCAAATCAACTGCTCGTTGATAAAGTGTTTGCGTAACTGTAAAAACAACATCTGCTTCTTTCACACATCTGACTTGTAGCTCCAGCATGCTTTCATCATGATGAAAGTCTGCCCAGTCTTCCGTCCAATCAAATACTATATGTGATTTCTCAGCCAGAGTATCCATCATATCAACATCATAAGGATGGTAGTACATGGTTATCCATGGTGAATCTGTTGTATATATAGAAAGGAGCTTTCTAGCGATAATTTTGCGGTTCATAACACGCACAAAAGGTAGTTTCTCCAAGGGAAACACAAGGTTCTTTTGTACAATATTAATGTTACTTACTGTTTCGTCTTGATGGGCTGCTTGTCCACGCCACCAAGCAGAAGGACTATCGACATAAGTAACTTGGTTGATAACCTCTTGTTGCGCTAAAAAATAGGGTAGCCACTGTTTTCTTGCCCACCGCGTATCTCCCCATGCTTCTTTAGAGACAACAAGAAGGTTCATGCTGGCATTCTCTGCAATACAAGAATTGTCCAATAAGGATAACTACTAAACCATGGTAATTTAGACCAAAATCTATCGGCACAAGGCGACTCCAAAAAGCTTTGCAACCCAGGAAGGCGAGTGAACCACTGCGGAAAAACATAGCGCACACCATCTTGGTGCAGCACCTTAAATCCAGCCTCAACAAACATGTCTTTAAAATCCGATGTTAACATAAACCTATGCTCAAAGCCTTGCGGAAGAACGGGGGAGAATTCTCTAAAATGTTCATCGGGGTCGCAGTAATATGCTTTCTTCTCTCGCCACATTTCATACTTTGAACGCAGCGTCACACTGGGAACAGAAATAATCCAAACACCACCTTTTTTGAGCACACGATGCACATCTTGCATCATCATCTGCATTTCAGGGACATGTTCTAAGACTTCCATGCTAATCGCCGTTGCAAATAGTTCATCCTCGAAAGGAAGAGCCGTGCCATCACCGAGCATAACCTGAAGCTTTTTCTCTTTGGCTAAGGCTAGGCGAGCTGGGTTAAGATCAACGCCAACGCCTGAAAAACCCAACATATCCAACAGTGCTCCTTCACCACAACCAACATCTAAACACTTCTCATGTTCTGGATGCTTCTTTTTTACCCAATATGCCATACGCTTTAAAAGCGCAGTAGTCCATGCGCCTTGGACATAACGATTCGGTGATGCAAAACCTAAAGGTTCAATGTCTTGTTCAGATTTCATTTTTGCCTGACCATCTCTATCACCTTGTAAATAAAGCTTCTTTCTCTTACCCATAAAATCAATGCCCATATGCATGTAAACATCATACCAATGAGCCACAACCCGACCTCAGGATAGAAGTTATGCCATAACATAGCAAAAGTAAAAGCAATAGCGGAAGGCAAAACACCGTGAAGAACTTGTAAGAAAAGATGCTTACCATCCAGTATTATATCCCTATGAACAGCCTGAATATGCAAGAATAAGCTCAAACCATACACCATAAGCAATACGATTGCTGCACCAACAACTCCAAACCAAGATACCGCAGGAATAATCGTGAGCGAAAATAAAATAAACTCGAACCATTTCATTTTATGTAGTGCTTTAGTCTTCTTACGAGCCATGAGAATAGGGCCAAAGACGGTCGCAATACCACGAACCCAGCCCATGCACAGAAGCACCAATAGCACACTAACAATAGGCAGCCATTTATCTCCTAAAATCATGCTTACCAGCGCCTCAGGAAACAAGGCAACAAACGCAATAACAGGGGTTAGCACACCGACCATCATACGCACACTTAAATACAAAACATGCTTAATCCGTGTACCATCTTCTTGAATTTGGGATAATGCGGGGAACATCACCGTGTTAAACACTTGAACCAACTGATTTGTCAGCAATGCTGCTAGTGTAAATGCCACGCCGTAAAAACCCAGCTGTGCCACCCCTAGCATTTTACCAACCACCACATCATCTAGATTGGTCATCGCAAACACCAAAATACCTGCACCCATAACATGTGAGCCATAAGACCAAATCTCCTGCATGGCTGTTTTATCATAACGTAATACAGGTCTATAATGATGCATGACATAAGAAAGAAGCGTTGCAGCAATAACCCCCATAATAATACCCAACACCACAGATAATGCGTTGGCTTGCCAATACATCACCAACAACACTGCAACAACGGTTTGTACAATTTCTCTGGTTAAATCTACATACGCTTTTTGTTTAAATTGAAGTTCTTTTTTCAGCAATGTCATACCCAAGCTTTCAAAGCCTTGAACCAAAGGAATAAGCGCTGCCCAATGCAACAACCTTTCTAGTTCTGCATGCTCAAAAAACAATGCCAATGCAGGTGCGATAAGCCAACAAATAATCGCTAAAACAATGCCTCTTAGCCAACTGATATGCCATGCTGTATGCAAAAAGGCATCATTAGGATTTTTCTTTTGAATAACCGCAGCAGCAACGCCAGCATCTGTCAGCACCCACATGCTACTCACCACCAATGTCACAATAGTAATGAGCCCAAAATCCTCTGGAAGCAATAAACGTGTAAGTAGCGTAAGCCGCAATAAACCAAGCAGGCGTGATGAGGCAAAGGTCATGCCTAACCAAACACCACCTCGAAACACACGGTTAGATAAGCTCAAAGTAGAACCTAGAACAAACGAGGGTAGTAACTAGTCACCCGTAGCAATGCGATCAACCAGTTGCTTCACGGTAGGAATAAAACCATCTTTATAGAAGGGGTCTTGGGCGAATTTATAAGCCGCATGCCCTGAAAACATTAAATTATTTTCTGGTGCATCGCCGTATGCCGAACGCAACAATGTTTTTTGAATACAAAAACTGCGAGGGTCAGCTTTATGACCAGTTGTACCTTTTTCATTGTCCGCCCAGTTACTAAACTTACATTGCGATAAACAACCCATACAATCCAACTGGTCTTTACGGATTTCTGCGGCCTTGTCTTCATCCACAAAAACAAATGTTGAATCTGGCGTAACCAAAGGTTTAGTAAAGCCTTGTGCAGCCCACTTTTCAGCGCTTTTTTTACCTTCTGGGGTTAAAAAGACTTCTCGATTGCGCGGGCCATAAGTAAAGGGTTCCGTATGCCCATCAGCAGGCTCTGGATGGTCAGCAAAGGTGACCTGCCTATCCGAGCGTTCATACATTTCATTCAAAAACTTATTGCGCACCGCAGATGAATAAAAGCCCGTTGGAGAGAATGGATTCAGTGCTACATCGCCTTCTTTCAAGCTTAATAATGTTTTGCCCCATGAGTCGCGCACTGGGCTTTCTTGGGTTAGCAACGGGCGCGTACCAAATTGGAATACTACAGGAGCGACTTCAGGATCAACCATCCAATCTGCCCACTCGCGAAGATACCAAACGCCGCCTGCCATGATAATCGGTGTTTTTTCTAAGCCAAACTTATTCATGGTCGCACGCAGCTCTTTTACGCGCGGATAAGGGTCTTGGGGCTGGTCAAAGCGCTCAGTATTGGACAAACCATTATGACCGCCTGCAAGCCAAGGGTCTTCATACACTACGCCACCCAACAAATCGGGTGCTTTGCGATAAGAGCGAAGCCACAATGCACGAAATGCACGCCCTGATGATACGATAGGATAATAATGCACACCGTATTGCGCGGCAATTTCAGCCAACTTGAACGGCATACCTGCACCACATGTTACACCATGCACAATATCTTTAGCTTGCTTAAGAATACCATGAAGAACTTGCTGCGCACCACCCATTTCCCACAACACATTCACATGCAATCTACCATTGCCGCCTGCAATATCATGCGCCTGCCTAAGCTGAGTTAAACCACCATCAATACCAAACTGCACCAATTCTTTGAAGCGTTCGTTACGATTGCGCCCTTTATATTCTACGGGAATAATATTGCCATCTTCATCGTGACGGCTCGCATTCACGGCTGAAACCGTACCTATGCCGCCTGCCTTCGCCCATTCGCCAGATGTTAGCCCAGTTGAGACACCAACGCCTTTACCACCTTCAATCAATGGTAAAACTTCTGCCCCTGAAATGTTCACTGCTTCTAAATTGAATGACATATGTTCACCTAGTCAAATGTTCTAAGGTTTGCCTTTTCATCTCTACGGACGGCAAAGGGGAAAATTAAACAAATACCTATAGTTGCACAGCATAAACATTAGCGCTGT
Organism: Ghiorsea sp.; assembly: GCA_027053695.1. Classification (GTDB taxonomy): domain Bacteria; phylum Pseudomonadota; class Zetaproteobacteria; order Mariprofundales; family Mariprofundaceae; genus Ghiorsea. The sequence continues at coordinate 956 of JALUHL010000089.1, read as the reverse complement.
TATCGGCAAGTTTCATGCCTTTATTTCTTAAAAATATCCAGCTTATTTTAGCGCCTATCAACCATAAAACGTTATCAAAGTTATTCGTATTACCCTTAAAAATAGCTGTGTCGTTTCGGCTTGATTTGGACTATCGCGCAAAAGTAGCAACATTAAGTTGCTTCAGTTTGAGATGGACTATCGCGCAAAAGAAGCAACATTAAGTTGCTTCAGTTTGAGATGAAATATCGCACAAAAGAAGCAACATTAAGTTGCTTCAGTTTGAGATGAAATATCGCACAAAAAAGAGTGACATTGAGTTGCTTCGGTTTGATTTGGACTATCGCGCAAAAGAAGCAACATTAAGTTGCTTCGGCTTGATTTGGACTATCGCGCAAAAGAAGCAACATTAAGTTGCTTCTTTTGCTTGCTGGTACCGGAGACTGGACTCGAACCAGCACGGGTTGCCCCACTACCCCCTCAAGGTAGCGTGTCTACCAATTTCACCACTCCGGCTTATGTTTGTGTTAAGGGGTTATTCCGCTGCGGGAATGTCTGCACCATCATCTTTCAATTTTGCAGGGTCAAAAGCACCATCGCCTGCTGGCGCTGCGGGTTGTTCTTGAACCACGCCAGTGTTTAAACCTCTATCTAAAACCGAACTTGCTTCTTTTTGCGAAAAGAATGCAAGCGATAAGCTTGTGAGCATAAATGTCGCTGCAAGCACGCCTGTAGCTTTCACAAGAAAGTCACCAGAGCCGCCAGAGCCAAATAAAGATTGTGAGCTTCCGCCGCCAAAAGATGCGCCCATGCCACCTTCTTGGCCTTTTTGCATCAAAACCACAATAATAAGCAATATCGCTACAATAATGTGAACTGTTAATAATACCGTTGTCATGCTTTCTCCTATGCAGCTACGCGCGCAGCGGCTGCAACAATTTCCATAAATGAATCAGCTTTAAGGCTAGCGCCGCCAA
>JALUHL010000088.1 GCA_027053695.1 Ghiorsea sp. | reverse complement strand
TACGCATCAAATCGTCTTCTGTAATGGTTTTCGCCATAGACATATCTTCGATGCGCTGAATAAGCTGCTCATAAGTGTTCGTTTTGAGTTCAAGAAATTTAATGGTTTGTTCTTTTTCAACTTCAACTTCGGTTTGTTTGTTGAGCAACAATGCTGTAATCAATACCGTGGCGACTGTCCCCAGTACAATGAGTACAATCTCCTGCGTGAAAGGAAAGTTATCTGTAACCTTGTAGGCATAACGAAGGAATGCATAACCACCAATAAAGGTCAGTGCAGTAAGTATTAAGGTTACTAGAGATTTATTCTTCATGTCATGCTCGCTCTAAGTTTTTTCATGGCGCGCGCTTCAAGCTGGCGTACGCGCTCAATACTGATGCCAAGTTCTTCAGCGAGGTCTTTTAAAGTATCTGGTTCTTCTGAGAGATGGCGGCGGGTGATAATCAACCTATCCCTATCCGATAGCTCCGCCATGGCATCATGCAAGATATTACTTTGATGCTTATTCCAATCGGCATTGATGATTTGTTCTTCAGGGGGTAAATCGGGTGAAGGCAATGCCATCACCATAGAGCCGCCACCCTCCTCACTTTCGCTATCCAAAGACATATCACGTTGTAAAAATGAGCTGGCAATATTTTGAAATTCAGAACCTGAAATACCATATTCATTGGCGACTTCTTCATCCAAACGCCCTTCAATTGCAGCAATGGCATGCTTGGCTTTCTTTAAACCAGAAAATACGCGGCGTTGCATTTTGTTGGTGCCCATTTTGACAATGCTCCATGATTTCAAAATATAATCATGAATAGCAGCGCGCACCCACCAGGATGCATATGTCATCAATCTAAAGCCTCGGTCGGGGTCAAAGCGGTGAATCGCTTTCATCAAGCCAATCGTACCTTCTTGAATCAAGTCCATTTCAGGAAGTCCAAAATGACGGTATTCGCGAGCAATAGCAGCTACGGCATGCAGGTTGCCCATGAGTAACCTTTGTGCGGCTTGTAAATCTTTTTCTTTCACCCATTTTTTGGTGAGCTCAGCTTCTTCTTCACGGTCTAACTTCGGAATTTGCCGAAGTTCACGATACCACATGTCTAAAGGTGATAGCTCGCCTCTAGCATAAGGTTTAAGGGAAGCCTTGTCTAAAGTTGCAGGTAGAAGCGTTTGTTGTTCTTTGTTCATAATCTATAAGCTAGGAAGTCTGATAAATAAATGCAAGAGACCTCCACATCATGCGCTTTTTTGGCTGCATCTGTGTTAAAAATAACCTTTCAATCCTCATTTGCAACTAGCAAACTGCGGTTTCATGATTATTTTTGCCTTGATTCGCTTAAAAAATCACCACGGTGTAGAGGTCTCTGAAAGGTAAAGAAAAGAATGTTGTTTATTGGCTGGATTAAAAAGATAACATAAAAAAGGGTGGCTAAAAAGCCACCCTTTGATTCATCATGAAACAATTTATTTACTGAAAACCATATCAGCAAGTTCTTTATAGGTGATTTTGCCTTTTTTGACACCACCTGCAATCAATTTTTTGTATTGACCAGTCATAGTTTTTGCTTTTTTATGGTATTTACCATAATTTGGGTTGCAAGGGTTGCCCGCAATTTTACGGTCTTCAACTTTAAAACCGCTTTCCCATACTGATGCCAATGTGGCTGCATCACCATATGCTGCTTGGATATTTTTAAACGATGGACCTACTGCGTTTTTGTCAGTTTTATGACAAGCTTTACATTTTTTTGTGTAGTCACCAGCTACTGCAGTAGTAGCAGCGAAACCGCTTACCATAAAGGTTGTTGCAGCTGCAATCATTAATAATTTTTTCATAAAATAAATTCCTCCTAAAGAATGTAAGCGAATTTCTAGCATAAGCATAAGTGGGATGCAAGGGCATAAGTCACGATATATTGATATGGATACACTTACACCTCTTGCCTATATTTTTAAGCGTTGGCTAACGTGCTCGCCACCTTATTTGCAATGATATCTTCGAGCTGACCTGCTTTATGCCAGCCGCTTTGTTCGCCTGAAATACTATGCAGAGCAACACCTGCTGGAATAGCAATGTCTGGGTCAATGCCTTGGGCAAGTAGTCCGCCAATCACACCCGCAAGCACATCGCCCGTACCTGCTGTAGCAAGGTTAGCCGAGCCATAAGGGTTGAGCCATAAATGTTTATCGGGCGACACTACCACAGAACGCGCACCTTTAAGCACAACCCATACATTCAGTTTATCAACCAAATCTAAGGCAGTCTTGATTCTGTCGGCTTGAACTTCAGCAATAGATATACCAAGCAAACGCGCAGCTTCTCCAGGATGCGGGGTGAGCAGACTTAAAGCTTGGCGTTGCCGCAAAGTTTCCTGTAATTCTTCATCGCGTGAGATGAGGTTCAAAGCATTAGCATCCAACACCAGAGGTTTGGCTGAGCCTAAAATGGTGTTCAGCAAAGCCGTTTGTTCATCACTCCAACCAGGGCCTGCAACAATGGCATGATGCTTTTTCCAAGGCGCGATACTTTCGGGATGCACCATGGTTTCTAAGGATGCTGCTGCGACAATGGGATATACATCATCAGGCACAGCCAAACTCACCACACCCGTACGCACAGCTTGCGCACCTTTGGCAACCAAAGAAGGTGCACCTGTATAACCTTGAGAGCCGCCGAATATCCAAAGATGACCGCAGGCTTGTTTATAAGCATCCACAGGCCGCGATGGGAAAGCTTCAGCGATAATGCCTTCATCATTGAGCAAGCTTTGCTCTGCAATAAAAGGATGGGCTTGTATCATCTCCATCATGGTAGTTTTGCGAATGCCGATTGGCGCAGGCGTTATCATTTTGCAGTCTTGTTGTTTACCATCTTTGAGCCAATGCCCCCATTTGTAGGCGGCAATCGGTAAAGTGACATCTGCATGGACTGCAGCGCCCATGATTTCACCACTATCAGCATGAATGCCGCTGGCAATATCAACAGATAATGTAGGGCAATGGGCTTGATTCATCAGTTCTATGGCTTGAGAAATCCAACCTGTGATGGGTTTGTTTACACCGATTCCAAAAATAGCGTCCACTACCAAAACAGCGCGTTTTAACCACGAAGCAAACTTTTCAGCATCATCACTACTCACCATAGGGCGGACTTTAACGCCCGATTGCATGGCCAAGTCGGCTTGATATTTTAAATCACCTTTCATGTCCTCCAAAGGAATAAGAGGGATAACGGTGATGGGTACTTGGTCTTTACGCAGTAAACGTGCTGCGACAAAACCATCCCCACCATTGTTTCCAGCGCCTACGACAATAACCATTCGCCCACTATCAAGCTTATGTTTATGGCTTTCTCGAGCAATCGCTTGACCAGCGCGCTCCATCAGCTCCAAGCTTGTGATGCCCGTGTCTTGCATGGTTTTTTGCTCAGCCATACGCATTTGTTCTGCTGTAAGGATTGGTTTGTAGAATCGTCTTGCCGCCATAACATCGCCCTCCACCTCGAATAATTTGGGCGAATTAAGTTAGCAGCAAAAGATGAAATTACTACAAGAAATGTACGCATTTATGCTGATTGAATTTTAATGTGCCTTCAATTTGGGCGAAAAGGTATCCATTTGGGTAAAGGTTTGTCACCCAACTCAAACACTGCCAAACCTGAAACAATCAATGCTGCCCCAACCATAATACTTAAAGTGATGGGCTCATGATTAAGAAAGTGACCAAGGGTTAATGAGGTGACAGGTGTAATCAATGAAATCAATGCTACGCGCGTGGCTTGCACATGTTTTAAGACGTGAAAATATAAAGAGAACCCAAACACAGAACCAAAAAGAGATAAATATAAAATCGACCATAAAGTATGCGGTGGTGCAGCTTCTAAATGATGTATGATTAAGGATATATCAGGCTGAGTAAAAAGCCATGTGAGTACAAACAATGGTGTTGCAACGCTTAATGAACCAGCGGTCATGCTAATGCCAGACACATTGGCATAGGTGCGCTTCACCCAAATGGCAGATGCGGCATGGAATGTGCCAGAGAGCAATACCCCGCATACGCCCCATATCGCTGATTCGCCCCATGATAAGCTTTC
>JALUHL010000087.1:11942-12276 GCA_027053695.1 Ghiorsea sp. | reverse complement strand
CATGCGCTTGTTGATGAAGAGCCTGAAGAGAATATCGTGTCTTCACCCATGGTAGGCACATTCTATGCCGCAGCTTCTCCCGATGATGATCCTTTTGTGTCAGTAGGTTCAACCGTGAACAAAGGTGATGTGCTTTGCATTGTAGAAGCCATGAAACTGATGAATGAAATTGAAGCTGAATATGATGGTGTTGTAGAAAAAGTGTTGGTGAAAAATGCAGAGCCTTTGGAATATGGCCAGCCTTTATTCGTCATCACACCAGCATAAGAGGCATACATTATGTTTCATAAAGTATTGGTCGCCAACCGAGGCGAAATTGCCGTACGTATTATCC
>JALUHL010000087.1:0-11932 GCA_027053695.1 Ghiorsea sp. | reverse complement strand
GCTGATGAGTCGGTGTGCATTGGCCCTGCCGTCAGCACTCATTCCTATCTAAATATCCCCGCCATCATGGCTGCAGCTTCTTTAACCGATGCTGAAGCGATTCATCCCGGTTATGGTTTCTTAGCGGAAAATGCTGAGTTTGCTGAAATCGTGATAGAATCTGGCTACACATGGATTGGCCCCACGCCTGAATCCATGCGCATTATGGGCGATAAAGTGAAAGCCAAGCAACGCATGACTGAAGCTGGCGTACCGCTTGTATATGGTTCGCCGGGTGCTGTGCGTACTGTGGAAGAAGCCAAAGAAGTCGCCAAAGATTGTGGCTTCCCTCTGATTATCAAGGCTGCATCAGGTGGTGGTGGTCGCGGCATGAAAATTGTCCGCTCTGAACCTTCCCTGCCATCCTCGTTTAGCATTTGCCAGTCTGAGGCGGGCACTGTCTTTGGTGATGACACCGTATTTATTGAGCAGTTTTTAGAAGAGCCGCGCCATATCGAAGTACAAGTCTTGGGCGATAGCCATGGTAATATTGTGCACTTGTTTGAGCGCGAATGTTCTATTCAGCGCAACAATCAAAAGGTATTAGAAGAAGCGCCTAGCCCTTCCATCAGTGAAGAAACGCGCCAAGCGATTTGCAAAGCGGGTGTGGCTGCGGCTAAAGCTGTGAACTATGAAGGGGCTGGCACAATTGAATTCTTACTCAACCCAGACCAATCCTTTTATTTCATGGAAATGAATACCCGTATTCAGGTGGAACATCCTGTGACTGAAATGATTACAGGTGTGGACTTGATTGAATGGCAGCTTCGTGTTGCTGCTGGACAAAAGCTTGCTTTCAAACAAAAAGATTTGAAAATGAAAGGCCATGCCATTGAATGCCGCATCAATGCTGAGCATCCCTTCAAATTTACGCCATCTCCGGGTAAAATTGATTTGTATCATGCGCCGGGTGGGCGAAGTGTGCGTGTGGATTCAGCTGTTTATACGGGTTATAGTATTCCGCCGCATTATGATTCCATGATTGCTAAAATCATTACCCATGCACGCACCCGCGAAAAATGTGTTCGCCGCATGCAAAGAGCCATTGATGAACTTGCGATTATTGGCATCACCACCAACCAAGAGCTGCATAAACGGTTACTCGCTAACCCTGGCTTCCAAGCTGCTGATTTTAACATTCATTTCTTGGAGCGCTGGCTCAAACAAATGATTGATTAATACAACTTGGGGTAAAATCTCAAAGGCTACCTGTGTAACCGCAGCGTAGCCTTTTTATTTGTTCCGCTTTTCCTCACGCTCTTCTTCTGCTTTTTCCAAACTATCCAAGCCATGTAATAGCTCTGCCAGACACTTTAAAGTCTGCATCATACCAAATAAGAACACACCATGATGGCTACCTACAACTCCCAATTCAGAATTCTCAAAAATTTCTATCCCCGAAGAAATCACCAGAATCAAGCCAACCATAGCGTTAATACCTGGGTTACATACAATAGCTTTTAACATAAGGTCTCCTTTCCTTCTCATATACTTAACCTGTCAGAATTGATAATTGATTTGCCCCATAAACACATTGGCATATAGATTTACTTTTCCATCCAATGTGCCCCTTGGAACATTATTACCACCTGCTAAGGCAATCGTGACTTCTTTAAACTTGATATATTCATAGCCAAAATCCAATTTGATATGCTTATTGTATTGATAGCTAAAGCCTGTGCCGATATACATTCTATCATTGTTCGGTGCACGCGGGCTTACAGTGTCTGCGGGTGTTGGGCTCCAATCATAAGCCGCACCCATACGCAATTTTATTGTATCACTATAAGTATAACCCATACCCAATGCTGCAAACCAACTATTGTTCCAACCATTATCCACCACAGTTTCAGGCAACCCATTGCTATAGGTGATGTGCGTATCTTCAAACACATGCCAGCCTGTTAGTTTGGCGTTGGCATAAATCTCTACTTTATCATCAAGCTGATGCAGCAATCCCAGCTGCAATAAAAAAGGCGTGTTAATATCAAATTTAGTGCTTCCATTATAGCTTGTAAGCGTAGGCGCAACAGCGGAAAGCGATGCCAAATTTGCAGCAGAACCTGTGATTTTAATCGTGCCATCAAAATGATGCTTGATGGCAGAGCGATAGGATGCACCAAAGCGAGTTTGTGGCGTTGGCTGATATTCAAAGCCTATAGAGTAACCATAACCCAAATCAGCACCCTCAATATTACTCTTCACATCCGTACTCACCTGAGGGTTGGCTACCGAAGTGGCAACCATCGTGCCCAAAGTCGCTTGATAATATTGAAAGTTAATACTGCCCCCAATCGCCCACTGTTCATTAAGCTGGTAGGCAAATGAAGGGCTTAGATTGGTTGCTTGAAGTGATGTCTTGGTTGCGGTGTAACGCGTGACTGCTGTTTCACCATAGTCTGAGGTGTATGCAAAAGGTGCATTAATAGCAACACCAAACACCAAGTCAGATTTGAGTTGATGCGTGAAATAGGCACCACCACCAAATGCAGTATCAATAAACTGTGTCGGCTTTGTAGGGAAGCCACTCACTGTAACTGTACCATTACTGTATGGGCCTGTTGCTGAAGCTTGCTCCATGGTTGAGCGCGGAAAATCCAAAACCAAACTGCTTGATATACGCGTGCCATCAAAACGAGCAATAGATGCAGGGTTAGAATACAATGTGCTAATATCATTGCCTGCTGTGCCATTGGTTGCTGAAGCTGTGGCAAGCCCTTCTGCGGATTGATGCAAGAATTCATAACCGTTGGCCATAGCTTGCTTAGAAGCTGTAACATTCAAAAGCAAAGCAACCCCTATATATATACTTTTCTTCACCATGTTATAGCTCCTCGCCTGCATTATTTTTTGCTTTTACCATCAGCTGTGATGGGAAAACGCCTGAAAACATCAAATTCCCAGCCGCGCCTTGTAGGCGTTGATAATGAGCTTTATCCAACAAGCTCTCTAATAATTGAGCCACATGAAAATCGCTGATATATCGACCAAAACATGCATGAAGACCAAAGCCATACGTTAAATAATCGCTGGCTGCTCGGTTATACATCAGCTGCTCAGGTTGCTTCACAAAACGTGCATCACGCATGGCTGTATAGGTGCTAACAAATACCAAAGTATCTTTCTTGATGGGATGCGCTGAACCACCACTGACGACAAAAGTGTCGCGCGCTGCCTTACGAAATAGGCCTGGATTAATTGGATTTAAGCGCGTCAACTCGCAAACGTATTGCTGAAAGGGTTGTGCTGCACGATTCTCATAGGCCTGATAAAACGCAGCCTCGCGTGTGTCATCTTGTGTCGCCCAATCAAAAGCCATAGCTGCTGATTTTGCAATGGTTGGCACTAACCCAATCAATAAGCCAAGCACGTTATTTCTTAAACGCACAGGGTCAAACCCTTGTACGCCTGCCTGATGCAGCTTCACACCTCGCCCAAGCACGGTGTCTGCATCTGCAGAAGTATTTGCAATTTCTATATCCAATTGCTGCCTAAGCTCTGCGGCAGCCTGCTTAGCTTCTTGAGCCAAATCTTTATCATTGACCACATCAATGAATAAATATTCAAACAGCGTTTGGGTCACTTTAATAAGCCATTGATGTTTATCAGGCTGCAAACCAAAATATTCAGCGGCAAACAAGGCAGGAATGGGTTTGAGGTAATCCTCAACCAAGTTGAAACTATCCCCCTGCTTGTCTAGCTGGGCTTGGCACAAAGCAGTAATGCTCGGCTTAATCAAACGCTCAATATCATCTCGGCGAAAAAGCATTTGCATATTGGTTCGGTCGGTAAAGCCTTGGGTATTATCATCCATACCTAAAAAGAAACCTGCACCATCTGTAATCATTTCCATCTTAGACCCGTAAGTCACAGCAAAGTCATGATCTTTACTTAATACATCCCTGACGCCATCAAAGCTGGTTACAACACTTACTTGCTTGATGGTCAATACTGGTCTTAATTTATGGAGAACTGTTAGAATCGTATCAGGATGCTCTTTTGCCCAAGTACCTAAGCTATGCACAAAACCTGTAAAACCTTCTGGATGCTTATCCGCTTCCCTATCAAGCTCATGCCCTAAAGGATGGCTTTCATTCAAATCTTCAAAGCTTTTCCCTTCAACGAGCTTGGTTACAAATGTTGAGAATGACATCTTATAACACCTCTTCATCCATCAATATATCAGTCAAAGCTTTGATGGGTTGTGCTTGCTGCTCCACCATGGCTTTGGCTGCTTGGCGTAAGTTTTCAATATGCTCGGCTTTGGTATCATCAAGCTTGTAGGGCATGGTATGCAAATCAATTTGGAAGCGGTGGTACATATTCTCTTTATTATGTTCTAAGAAAGTGATGACGGCTTCTTCAGTATAACTGGACTGGGCATCGCCCTGCAAATCAAAAATATGGCTTATCCATTCCACATCACCCCATTTTTTAGCTTGTAAGCTGCTAATAGGTTCACTTATGGTACCTGTGCCTAAGGAAACAAAGATGCACTGACAATCGCCAACCAATGCCTTGGCTTCTGCAAGCGCCATAACACCTGGATTATTTGAACTCACGCCAGCATCCACGAATGTACCACATGCTTGACCCGCCACATTAGAAAGCTTTTTAGCTGGGAAATATGCAGGTGCTGCTGTGGCTGCCCGAATAATATCTTTGATATAAAAATCATGCTTTTCATCACCCGCAGCACGGTTGCGGCTAAAAATATGCATGCGCATATGCTCTAATTCAATCGATGGAACTGCCACCTCGCAAAGTGCATCTGATAACTTTGCATTCGCGAAATAATCATCTAATAAATGCTCATAACCCGAGGGGTCATATGATGGTCGTGTTATCCCCTCTAGTATTTCCAATAAACATTTATCTTTATGAAAAATCGTAGTTCCCATACCTTGATACAGTTTCACAAAATCCGTGGCATTGTATTTTGCTTTTCCATCTTCTCCTGCCACGGTTAAACCTGCGCTCAAAATGGCGCCCGTGGATGTGCCAACCACAACATCAAAAAGATCTGGGATACTTTGCCCTGACAAATGCTCCAAAGCCTCCAAAAATGTGGCTGGGATAATGCCTCGCATACCCCCACCATCCAGAGAAAGAATACGGATAGGTTTGTCTGCTTGCATGCGCCTTTTTAGCTTATCATGCATAGGTATATTACCTGCGCCCATCATCGTGGATCCACCAGCCCTTGAGCCAACATATGCAAGGCTGTTAGACTGGGTAAAAAGAAATAATCACCACCTTTTAGAGTGACAAACGATTGCATATCAGCGCAAATAAAGGGCGGGTTCTTCTTGTCTCCTGGAATCATAAAGCGCCCAGGTTTATCTCGGTTACCCAAAACAGGGTCTTTGTCTTCTCCTAGGTGAAAATCATTGCCATAATTAATCCATTGCTGTTGCACAAACTCAAACTGCCTTGATATGCTGGCGTTCAGTGCCATGAAAATGATGCCACGCTCTTGTTCATCCAAGGGCTCGCCCTCGGGCACATAAGCACCATAAGGCATACCTCGCCTAAGAATTCTTCTGCGCGCAGGGAGCTTGCCATGATAATGCAATTCATCTCTTGGGTTTGCTCTTCGAATATGTGCGCCAATGGGGCATTTCAAACCTTCTGGGTCATCTGCGTAGGTAAAGTCATTATTTCTTGTATGGTCTGCTGCCAAATCAGGATCCATTTTATCGGGAGATACAGCCAAAGGTGTACCATCTCGCCAACGCCCAATAAATTTAGCCATCAGCTTTTCTTTACCCCCGGGGTATTTTTCGCCCCACTCATCCACATACGAACGGAAACCTTCTACATTTTGCTCTAGCTTTCTATACACCATAAAGCTGCCATTTTTAACCAAAGCCGTAGGAATAGGCAGCTCACCATCTTCAAGCGCCTCATTGGGGTAACCCAGCAAAAACTCTCCATTCTTCAAATCTTTCCACTTACCTTTGCCCGCAATTTTGCCATCGCCGGGCGTATTAAAAGCATGACTTCCCTCAAAGTCTGGCTGTGCCAAACCATCGGTATAACCAAAATGTTCTTTAGGTGATATAGCGCCATCAATGGTCAAAGCTTGTGTATCTTGCGAGCCGACAATGATTGCCCCTTTCGTCGTTGCCATACATTGCTCAAGCTCTTGAAACTTCGCTTCCCTGTCTTCTGGGGAAAGTGCATTGATAGACACCCATAAGTCTACCCTATCCTTCCAGAATTCATCCCAGTGCTCAGGTGCAGATGCTCCAATATCCCCCAATGCTTTTGACCGCTTCGCCATACCATCAAGAAACTCGCAGGGAAACGAGTTGATACTTGCCAAAGGCACATCCAAGGCCGTTAAAGCTGTCCTCGACAAACCTATATTCAGTGTACTTTTAGGCTTTTCATCTATCCATATCTCGGCATTGGTCACATGAGGAATCATGGCTTCTAAAAAAGCTTTGGCTGATGTGCTGTCTGTAAGGTTAAGGAAAACATAGCGTGCAAAAGGTAGCCTATACCCGCGTAGAATATTCCCTTGAATGTCAGTTAAATCTAAATTCATAACACTTCTCCCAACTGAAAATCACCGGGTAACGGCAGGGTTGCAGATTCGATTTTATCCGCCGCCTCTTTCACCAAGGCTCGTTTTTGTGCTGTACTTGCCCCTTGCGCTTTCTCCAACATTTCGCCGACCACTCTTTTCGCCCATAATGCACGCAGGGTTTCTTTTAAATCACCATCGGCTTCAACATATAAAAATGATGTGGTAACCTGCCCTTGCTGCAAAAATTTAAGCATGCCATCTTTGCTGGTATCACGATTTGCAAAGCCGTAACAATGGCCGAATATCAGAGCTAACTCTTCCCCGCCATATTGGTTTAACCTTTGCGCCATCTCATCCAAAGCCCCATCAAAAGTGAGCGATAATATCAGGTACTCATAGTCCAAATGCTCTTCTTTCGTGGGGTGACCGTTATACACCACATCATCCAACACAAACATTCTTGCACCATGCACCAAACCTGTGCGCGAAAAGATTGAGCCCCCACCGGCATTCAATTCAGATAAAACTTTCCGAAGTTCAACTGCATGCGAAACTTCCAACTTATCATCTCTGATAATAGGAAAAACACCCGTATACCCATAAAACTTACCGTAAGTATTACTCATGATTGCCCTCGCACATTACAACCGTTATTCACATTTAATGTTCTCATGTCATTTCAGGCCCTTGCCCGCCTGATTCTCCAATATGATTTTGCACATCAATCAAAAAGCTTTGGAAGGCTTGTTCAAAGCTTGCATCATTTTGCTCACAAGCTTGTTTTAAATGCTGGAATTTTCGGCTCACTTGAAGTGCATTTTTAACATCGTTGACCGTATGCCCCGGATAAGCCATATAGTAATAATCATTATAAATTTGATTGTGTACGATGTAATTCTTGAATGGAGTTAACGGCACCGCACCTGGATATTGTTCGCTCCAAAACCACACCAAATTAAGTTTAAACCAGAGTACATCATTAAAAGCATCCACATATTCATTCCATGAACCATTAAAATTACTCTCGAAAAGAAGGTAGTCGTATGCCAAAGATTCGCGTGATGGTTGTTCGCTAAAATGTGGGAATCCATGTTTAGGGATAATGGTCCAACGGGCAAAGTGTATAAATGATAAATTATGCAAGTCCTGCTGTAATACCTTGAGCTTAATGATATTAAAAACCGTTCTTAATATTCCACTTTTCCATGACTTCATCGGTGTGATTACATTAAGTGCGTATGCTTTCCCTCGAATGTTTGCCATCAGCTTATCCCCATACCTCAATCAAATTCCTCAATCAGAATTTCTCCATCAAACTTGAGAACAAAACCATAAGCTGCGGCTCCACATTGAAATAGTTGGCTATAGGGGTTAAGCCAAATGGGTAGTTGTATGCTTTGCATAAAAGGAGGAGTTAGTCCAAAGCCTCGTCAAATTTTGACCTAGAGTGCTATAATCTCCACCATCACTTGATGCCGTTAGTGACCACCGCGAACCAAAAGCACATAGTAGCTAATCGTCTTCAAGTCCGAGAAGGCTCTGCCATCCATGAAGTCGACAGCATGTGCTCCGATAAAAACGTTCGTTATAAGCGGAGAAGCCGACCAATACGCGCCGTTCGAGAAAATGGGAAAGACAGTGGCATTAATGGCAGGCGTGTAGCAGCGCCGCTCTATAATCGAATTCAGCTCTTTTTGATTCGGAACTCGCCAATCGGTGAAGCCAGCAAAGCCGCCTGCTGCATTCAAGGTTTGCGCCGCCTGCAAGGCACCTTGCCATGTATATTTGATTGCAGTGCCTGTGGCGCAGCCTGCGCCACTTAAACCTTCTGAACATCGCTTCCACATCAGTCCTGTTTTGCTGTGTGTTACTGTGCCATTACCGTTATCAATAAAATCCGCTGTCGGGGTGCTGGCGGTGATGCTTGTTGTGTTACATGTTTGCACTGCAAACGCAGATGTTCCCCACAACAAGCTACACAATGCTACTGCTATCCATCTTTTCATATCTTTACTCCTTTTTATCATTTACTGCAAACCCTCACACATTCAAAGATCCCTCGGCTTCGCTCGGGATGACAAACACACCCTGTCATTTTAACCAATGCAAAAAACAAATCACTGTCCGCCGCGAACCAAACGAACATAATTGCTATACAACCTTTGGAACTGGAAATCCCGCGCAAGGCGAAAGTTGACAGCCCACACAGAAATGAAACCATATATATCTAGAGACACAGACGCAGACCAATAATAATTGCCAATGGCATTCGGAAAATACGTCGTATCTACACTTACCCCGGGAATGGGTACACTTAAATCAAAAATGGAAATGAGTTCATCAACCTTCGGCAACCGCCAATCATGAAAGCCGCAAAGCCCTGCTGCATTCACTGCCGCGACATATTTTTCGGTATCGCATGCGCCTCCTGTATTGCAAACAGGCGTAGCCGCTGGCGTGCCTGCATTGCCGCCATTGGTAGAAGGATTAGAATTATACCAAGTATAGGTATTGTTCTTATTGCGTAAGCTGGACGGCGTTGTCGTCTTCACTTCCCACATCAGACCAGTGACATTGTCTTGCACGCAATCCCAAGGCGTTGCGCCATAGGTAGCCGCCTGATTGGCAAGTGGCTGCCCTGTGGCATCCAGTTTGGTAAAATCAAAGCCTGCCTTGCCGCCGCCTGTTTTTACGAGAGTACCCACCGCTGCTTGAGCATCACGCCCATGATCTGCATCTTGGCTAGGGAAGAGCGCTTGCGTCACTGTAAGGTTATTCACCGTTGCATTGCTCCACTTGGTAATGCCTGTGTCATTTAAACCACCCACATCATCATTAAGAATCGTGCCTGTGGCTGTTGCCGTGCCAAGTGTTGCGCCAGCCGGCGAACTCAAGGCTAGGGTGAGTGTTTCATTTGGCTCAAAGGCAGTGTCCGCATTCACCAATACGGTGATTGTGCCCGTGGTTTGTCCTGCTGGAATCGTTAAATTTGCCGTCGTTGCCGTATAATCACTGGCAGAAAGCGCTGTGCCATCGCTGGTAGCATAATTTGCAGAGACATCAAATGCTGATGCGGCGCTCAATGTTACGGTGAAATTTAGGTTGGTCGCACCGCCGCCGCTGCCTTCGCCAACCGATGCAGGCGCAATGGAAATAGTGGGGAGCACTGCGACATTCACAGTACGTGTCACAGGCGTAGCTGCATTACCTGCCGCATCGCTCACATTGTAAGTCAGTGTATAACTACCAACTGTGGCGGTGTTCACACTGCCTGTAACTGTAGCTGTTAATCCTGTATCTACATTATCGGTCACACTGCTACCTGGATCAGTAAATATAGAGCCTTTCGCAACTATCATTGGATTTGCACCTGTCAAGGTAATCACTGGTGCGGTCTGATCGGTGACATTCACAGTACGTGTCACAGGCGTAGCTGCATTACCTGCTGCATCAGTGGCGTTGTAAGTTAATGTATAAGTGCCAACTGTAGCGGTGTTTACACTGCCTGTAACTGTAGCTGTTAATCCCGTATCCACATTATCGGTCACACTGCTGCCCGGATCGGTAAAGGTGGAGCCTTGCGCTACAGTCAGTGGGTTTGCACCTGTCAAGGTAATCACGGGTGCAGTTTGATCGGTGACAGAGCCCTGATTAGTAGGGGTATTAGTACTGCCTGTACAGCCCTGAACAAGCAAGGCAAAAAAAACTGAGAAAATAAATAATTGGATTGATCTTTTCATCGTAAACCCTCTTTAATTTGTATATAGCCGCAAACCTAGTGCTCTAAAATCTAATACAAAAGTCGGCTATAGGGGTTAAGCCAAATGGGTGTCTAGAGCATCATGCTCATATCTGATAGTTTTTGCCTATCTTGTGTGTTACGGAGGGCTGAACACTTTGAAAATTTTGCTTGCAGATGATCATGCTTTGTTCCGTGAAAGCCTATCCTTGGCCTTGGTTCGCTTAACCGATGATGATCCTGAAATCTTGCAAGCTGAGCATGGTGAAAAAGCAATCAACCTAGCCAAGAAACATACTTTAGATTTGATACTGCTCGACCTTGATATGCCGGGCATCAATGGCTTGGATGCTATTCAGACACTATTAGACATACAGGCTGACACGCCCATTGTCATGATATCAGCCCATGAAGAAATAAGCGTCATCAACAAGGCTTTGGCTAAGGGCATCAAAGGATTTATCCCTAAAACAACCTCTGCTGATGTCACCCTATCAGCGCTACGTTTGGTATTATCTGGTGGCACTTATTTGCCGCCGCAACTGATGCAACAAACACCTATAAAGACAGGCGAAGGCGATAAAAATTTATTAACACCAAGACAAGTTGAGGTATTAAAATTGCTGCAAAAAGGCATACAAAATAAAAATATCGCATATGAGTTGGATTTAAGTCCTTCCACCGTTAAAGTACATATCCGCCGCATATTCACCACACTAGGCGCGCGCAATCGCACAGAGGCTGTTAATCTCGCGATTGAAATGGGTCTTCTATAATTTCTTAGTTTTAACGTCCGCTAGGAATACTTTTAAAGCTTGGGGGTTCACAGGTTTATGCAAAAGCGGAATGTCATGCTTTTGGGCTTCATCCATTCTTTTGGCATCGGTATCACCCGTGACAATAAGCGCTGGCATAGACTGCTTGCAAAACGCGCGTATGCCTTCAATTGCAGCAATGCCTGTTTGCTGGCTTCGTAACCGATAATCGGCAATGATGGCATCGGGGCAATCTTTGGCTGCCGCTAAATATGCCAAACAAGCTTCTAGCGAAGAAAAAATATGAACATTGCAGCCCCATACATCCAATAGCGTTTGAATGCTTTCTAGGGCAATGGTGTCATCATCAATCACAAGCATGTCTAGCCCACTAATATCCTGCTCATGATGATTCCGTACTGCTTTTACTGCCTGTTCATCTGCTTGCGCAAGCTCCAATTGAACAGAGAAGCAGCTTCCTTGCCCCAGCTTGGAAGCAACGCTTAAGTCCACATCCAAAATGTTGAGCAAACGCTGCACAATCGCCAAGCCAAGCCCCAGCCCTTTTTCCCTATCGCGTTCATCATTATCCAGCTGAGTAAACTCTTTAAAAATATAATCCAGTTGATGCTCAGCTATGCCACAGCCTGTATCCCAAACATGCAACCAAAGCTGCCCATCTTTTTTGCGCACGCCCACCAGTACGCCACCAGACTTGGTATAGCGAATCGCATTGGTCACAAGGTTGGATACAATGCGTGTTAACATGGAAACATCCGTGAACACCACAGCCCGAGTTGCTCGTAATCGCAGCTCAATACCCTTCTTCTCAGCTTCGCCCATATGCTCCATCACCACTTGATG
>JALUHL010000086.1 GCA_027053695.1 Ghiorsea sp. | reverse complement strand
CTAACCAGTTGCGCCATAAGCCCGCTTACTGTGCCACGCTTGCGCTGCACAGAAGCCGCACGATAGTTTCAAGATGTCATATAGGCAAGCAGTGACAAGGCAGCAACCCATTCACTTGCTGCGAGATAGCTTCTAAGCTAACTTTTCAAACATGCTACGCAAAAGAAACCCCGCTTCCCCACTCCCCAACAGTCACTTAAGAAGGGTAACATCCTTTTTTCAGAGGACTCCGCATTGAAAAGTAAAAAGGGCATTATCGCTCTAGGTTTGATTCTAGGCTTCATCCTGTTTGTGGCCGCACCTTGGGGCATGGGTGTGTCTTGGAAGGGGCTTGGACGCGTTCAAGGTTTACACGATGCCATGAGTTCAGGCTTTGAATATTATGGCAGAGTGATCGACCAGCATGGTAATCCTGTGGCTGGTGCATCCGTAACAGCCAGATGGGCATACTTCCCATTTATCCCTAATGGAGACTTTGGACCAAACTACAAGAACCTGCATTTGACTACAGACAGTGATGGCAGATTTTCTATTCAAAAAGATGATGGGATGTCGATTGTGATAAATACAATTGAGAAAGGTGGGTATGAAATAAAAGGTCATGCAGCTTATATGTTTTCTGATGGCGGCTATAAAATGCTTCAATCATTTAGCGACCCTGAAAATCCTGTGATATTTCATGCTTGGAAAAAAGCTGAGGCGGAGCCTTTGTATTATGGTGAGTTTAAATGTAAAAAGGGGACGCTACCCTTTAATTAAGCTTCAAACTCTGCTATTGTTCCGCTATGCCTAGATTATCAAGAGCCGTATTTACAGGTGTTCCGCACCATATCACTCAGCGTGGAAACAGGCGCGAGGATGTGTTTTTTAGCGATGAGGACAGAGAAGTTTATCTCGAATGGCTACAAACATATTGCGAAAAGCATGATGTTGATGTTTTAGCCTATTGCTTGATGACCAATCATATACACCTTGTATTAGTTCCTAATTCTGAGGATGGGCTGCAACGGGTCTTAAAGCCATTGCATATGCGTTACGCTCAGCGAATTAACCGCGCCAAAGGTTGGAAAGGGCATCTTTGGCAAGGGCGCTTCTTTTCTTCTCCACTGGATGATAACTATCTGTTGGCAGCCGTCCGCTATGTTGAACAAAACCCGATAAGAGTTGGATTGGCAGATAAAGCTGAAAATTATCGTTGGTCAAGTGCTGCTGCACATTGCGGCTTACGCGAAGACAAAATACTTTGTTATAAACCCAAGTGGGGAAATCCATTTGCTTTTATTGAAGATTGGTCAGAGTGGCTTGAGGCTGAGGAAAATACTGATAAGCAGGACGTGTTGCGAAAACATGTTGAAAAAGGTTTGCCATGCGGCACAGATAGTTTTGTGCAAACACTAGGGAAGAAAGTTGGTCGAGTATTAGAAAACCGTCCGCAAGGAAGACCAAAGAAAATAGAAAAAGGGTAGCGTCCCCTTTTAGGATTTTATCATGAACACAGTGAACACCTTACTTATTTTAGGCTGCGGATATGTCGGTAGTAAATTAGCTGCTGCATGTGCCGCACAAGGTATCCAAGTTAAAGCCACGGTGCGCAATCAGGAAGCAGTAGACAAACTGATGCAGCAAGGGTTTGATGTGGTGGTCAATAATGACCCTTCGCTTTTGGATGCCAAATGGTTAGCCGATTGCGATGCGGTTTTAGATTCTATTCCGCTAAGTTATGATGAAAAAAGGCAACCCTTTGAAACCCAATCATTTTGGGTTCAGCCCTTGGTTGAAAAGCTGCCCTATCTAAAATGGGCAGGCTATTTGTCTGCGACTAGCGTATATGCAGATAGTGGTGGTGATTGGATTGATGAGGCTTCAACCCACTTTTCCTCAAGCCCGCGTGGCGAGCAGCGCATCAAAGCTGAACAAGCTTGGCTAACATCAGATGCACCTGCTGAAATCTTTCGCTTGGCTGGCATTTATGGTGATGAACGTAATATCGTGAGTAAACTGATGGCTGGAGGTTATAAAACCGTCGCTTGGCAACCAGCCCATTATTCCAACCGCATTCATGTCGATGATATTGTGGCAGCCCTTTTAGCCGCCATGCAAAAGCCAGAAGCCAATCGCATCCTCAACTTATCCGATGATGAGCCATGCTCACATAAAGATTACGTTTGCCAACTTGCAGAAATCATTGACGCACCCCAACCAGTGATTCTAACCCCTGAACAAGCCGAAAAAGAAATGAGTGCTGCATACTTGGATTTTTTTAGAGATAATAAGCGTATCTCCAACCACAAACTGCATCAATTATTGCTTCCCAAGCTTAAATACCCGAGTTTTCGCGATGCATTTCAACCTACCATGCCAAAGGACAAACCATGAGCCTCAATGAAAAAGCAGCGCAACTCCTCGATTATATCAACCAAGCAGGGGCAAAACATGCCGATGCTATTGCCGTAAACAGCGTGGATGAATCCATTCATGTGCGCCATGGCAAAGTCGAAAGCATAGAAGCAGAACGCGCTCAAGGCATAGGTTTGAGAGGTTTTGTGGAGACCGATAAAGGTTTGGCATTTGCCTCAGCAAGTTCATCGGACTTATCCGATAGCGGCTTAAAAGCTTTGGCACAACAAGTGGTGGAAATGGCGCGCATTTCCGAGCCAGACCCTGATGCAGTGCCGCCTGTGGGCGCAAATCACCCCAGCGCTTCAGCCATTCAAACATGGCAAGATACGCATCCGCATATCGCTCATGGTTGGAACACCGAAGCCGCCAAACAAGCTGCTCTTACTTGCGAAGCTGTTGCTGTTGAAAATCAGCGGGTGCAAAACAGCGAAGGCGCAAGCGCAGGTTTTTCAGATAGTGAAAAAGTGTATGCCAGCAGTGATGGTTTTATGGCTGATAATCGCAGGTCTTCTGCCTCATTATCAGTGTCCGTGATTGCAGGTGAACATGATGGCATGCAGCGCGATTACGCATGGCATTCTGCCTTTGCCGCCAAAGATTTGCGCTCGCCTGAAAGCATAGGGCAAGAAGCTGCAAACCGTGCTGTGGCACGCTTGGGCAGCAAGGGTATTACAAGCCGCACTTGCCCCGTGATTTTTGAGCCGCGCATTGCCACATCCATTGTCCGTCACTTTTTATCTGCCATCAATGGCAAAGCTGTGCTGAAAAAGCAAACCTTTCTGCACGATGCTGTGGGCGATATGCTGTTTCCTGATTTTGTGAACATCCAAGAAAATCCCGACCACGCGCAAGGCATGGCCAACCGTTTATTTGATGGTGAAGGCACCGTTTGCAAAGCACGCAACCTGATTGAAGCAGGCAAGCTCACATGCTTTTTAACCGATAGATATGCCGCCAAACGCTTAAACATTGAAGAAACTGGCAATGCCAGCCGTGGATTAACGGGTGATATTGGCATTGGCACTTCCAATATTATTCTTCAAGCGGGGGATATGAGCCCAGAAGCTATTTACCATGATATTCAAGATGGTTTTTTGGTTACCGAGCTGATGGGCTTTGGCATCAATGGGGTAACAGGCGATTATTCGCGTGGTGCGGCTGGCTTTTTGATTGAAGGCGGAAAAATTACGCAGCCCGTGCATGAAATCACCATTGCGGGCAACCTCAAAGATATGTTTGCCAACATCAGTCATCTTGGTGATGATATGACTTGGTTGGGCAGCACGGCAGTGCCAAGTATTGCCATTTCAAATATGACCATTGCAGGGCAATAAAACAGTTCTAAGCAAACATATATGATGTTTATTTTGGAGCGAATAAAGACAAAAATAAAGGGTGGAGCCGCAGTTTGCTTATTGCAAATGAGGACTTTACACTTCATTTTTAACGCATATGCAGCCCAAAAGAAGCATCATACAAAACAAAAAGGCGGGATAAGATGACAATAAATGTTTACGGCGTAGGCAACGCCATCATGGACTTACAAGTACAATGCGATGATGCTTTTTTAGCAGAAAATGGCATTGAAAAAGGCATCATGACCTTAACCAGCGAAGAGGATCAACAAAAGATTCTTGATGCGCTGCAAAAGCACAGTGTAAACACCTGCTCTGGTGGCTCTGCCGCCAACACCATTGTGGGCATTGCTGATATGGGTGGCAAAGTTGCCTATGTGG
>JALUHL010000085.1 GCA_027053695.1 Ghiorsea sp. | reverse complement strand
GATTTGTTAACGCCTTGGACAACCATTCGCAAGCGCATTGATGCAGTGGGCGCATCGGATTTCGTGATTGGATTATACAACCCGAAATCGGGCAGGCGTACTCAGCAAATTGTGGAAGCGCAGCGCATTTTATTGCAACACCGTGACCCGAAAACACCCGTGGCGATTGTAAAATCGGCATACCGCCGTCGCCAAGATATTCAAATGACCACTTTGGATGAAATGGCAGATAAAGAAATCGGTATGTTGACCACTGTGCTCATCGGCAACTCATCAACGTATATTCAAGAAGGTTTGATGATTACACCACGTGGTTATGCCAATAAATATGATGATTTAACTGGTGATGCTAAAGATGGCGAAAAAGCAGGGCGCTCTCTCACCATGGGTTTGGAAGGCTGGCATGGCTGCGTGCGTCAATGGCTGGAAGATGGCAATCATAAACCATGGGAAAAGATTGCAGCGCATTTTAATGCACCTGTGGGTGAAATTTTAGAAGCTGTGGCAGGGGCGAATGATGATGAGCCTGCTGGCGGTTATACCGCTGTGCGCGCAGATGATAATTTAGAACATATTGTTCAAGATTTTACAGCATGGGGCAAATTGCGCGTAGTGATTCGCTCACCAGCAGGTGCAGTCACCGAATGTTTACTCACAGGCGACCAGTTTGAAATGAAAGGCGATTGGCTGAATGTGGTTACGGATACTTTTCATGTGCATGTGAATTGGGCGAATGTGCATCATGCTTACCTTGCCAAGCGCGGCGAAAAATCGTTGGGCGCTCATTTTGTCAATGAAGCAGGAGATATGGTATTCCGCGTGTTGTTGGTGAAAGATGATGATGATTTTAGCGTGGATGCGCTTGCTGCATTTGAAAAGACTTGGATGTCTTTGAAGTAACAACCCTCATCCCAACCTTCTCCCTTTGAAGGGAGAAGGAGTATAGATAAAAGGAATAAATATGAGTGAAGTGATTAAACCCAAAATGATGGATTATCGCAGGCATATGATTGTTTGTATTGGCCCGCGCTGCACTGAAGGTGGCGGGCAAGAGCTTTATGATACGTTGGGTGAAAAGTTTAAAGCTGCAGGTTTGAATAAAGGCGATTTACGCGTTAAACGTAGCCGAGCAACTTGTTTTGGCACTTGCAAAGGTGGCCCATTGCTAGCGATTCAGCCAGATGGCGTATGGTATTACAATGTGACCGATGAAAACTTGGATAGGATTATTGCGCAGCATTTGGTGGGCGGAGAACCTGTGGAAGATTTGATTTATCATCATGGTCCAACAGGATAAAGCGACACTTGCATAAAGATTTCATTCATTTTGTGAATAGAAATGATACGATTGCTGCAATGTTGGTGTGATGTTGGAATGAAATAGGGGATGTTATGTTTGGTTTAGGTACAACAGAATTGATTTTGATTTTAGTAATTGTGATGGTGCTTTTTGGCGCTAAAAAGCTTCCTGCTTTGGGTGAAGGTTTGGCTAAAGGTATTCGTAGCTTCCGTGTAAATCTTGCCGATGACAACAAAGAAAGCAAAGATGATAACGTGGTTGACGCTGAAAAAGTCGAAGAGAAAGTTAAAGAAGAAAGCAAGTCTTCATAATCATTATCAAGCCAAGGTTTGCTGAGTTAATTTATGCCTGATATTGGTTTGATAGAGCTTATCCTGATTGGGGTTATTGGTTTTTTGGTGCTTGGCCCTGAGCGGTTGCCAGAGTTTTTAGGTCAAATTGCGCGGGTGATTCGTCAAGGAAGAGCTTGGGTAAATAGCTTGAAAAATCAGCTTGAATACGAGAAACATACGCTTACGCAACCTATTGAAGATGTGAAAGATGAAGTGCAGGCATCGGTTCAGGATGTATCGGATGCTGTCCAGATTGAGAAAAAAGATAAGTGAGTACGCCAACCTCTGAACTGCCACCATTGATGGCGCACTTGATGGAGCTTAAAAAGCGATTAACTATCGCGATTTTGGCATATATTCTTGGCGTGATGGTGCTGATGAATTATTCAGATGTGGTGTTTGCCTTTATTTCATCGCCCATTCGAGCCGCCTTACCTCCAGGCACACCGCTGATTTTCTTGAATGCGCCAGATGTGTTTTTCACCTATTTAAAAATTGCCTTGGTATTAAGCTTGTTTGCCACTGCACCCATCACCTTTTATCAGCTTTGGGCATTTGTTGCCCCGGGTTTATACAAAAACGAGCGCCGTGCTTTTTTAGGCTACTTTTTATCCAGTTTGTTTTTGATGATTGCAGGTGCTTCATTTGCATTTTTTGTGGTGTTCCCCCTTATTTTTCAATTTTTCTTAGGCTTTTCAACTGACTTGATTCAGGCCATGCCTGCCATCAAAGAATACTTAACTTTGGTGTTAAAGCTTTTGTTTGCATTTGGTATGAGCTTTCAAATCCCGATTATTATTATGCTTTTGGTACGCCTAGATTTGGTGGATATTGCAAGCTTAAAGGATAAGCGTCGTTATGTGATTGTGTGGGCATTTATCTTTGCTGCCGTACTTACGCCACCCGATATTATTTCACAAACTCTGCTCGCTTTACCCATGTTGATGCTTTATGAGCTGGGCATTATTGTGGCGAAGATGTCGGGCGGTGATGTTAAAGGTGATAAAGCTGCGGATAAAAAAGTGGATAAAGCAAAAGAGGAAAGTTTATGATTATTCGATTGATTTTTGCTGTGTTCGTGGTGTTTGTGGCGGTTAAAGTTTTTCGCTATGTGGTCAAAGAAAAAGCTTGCGATACTTGCGGCAAACGCATTGCAAAAGAGGCAGAGGTTTGTCACCACTGCAACACCATTCAGCAGAAGTTGGGCAGTTGAATGTTGACCAACTCTAGGTTCAGTGGTTCAATCGGCTGATGGATATGCAACAAGACGCACAAGACATACAAACACGCTTGGATACTTTGCTTGAACATTTGGCAACCATTCGCCGTAATCATGAGCAGATTTTAGCGGAGAATAAGCGTTTGAGAGAAGTGGCGAGATTGGCTGAAGGCGAGCTTAGAAAACGCCGCGAACAGATTGAGAAGCTGCAATTGGAGCGACAAAACCTTGAGAATAAAAGCTTGGATGCTAAAGGTCGCATAGAGCATACCATTGAAAAATTAGATATTTTGGTTGCGGAAAACGCAAGGCAACAATCATGAGGGTGAGCACATGAGTGAATCTGTTGAAGTCATGGTGGGTGGCGTTAAGCTCAACATCAACACCGATGATGACCCAAGCAAAGTTCGAGCCGCCGCCGATTTGGTGCAAGAGCAGTTTGCTGCACTCAAACAATCAGGCACCATTATTGATACCAGTAAAATCATGGCTTTAATCGCTTTAAACCTTGCCGATGAGCTTTTAAGCCACGATAAATCCAACCCCGAGCTGATGCAAAACATGATTTCAACACTTGACCAAGCTGTCGCACAAGCAGAGGGTTTAGCTAACGTGTCCCTGCGCTGATCGAATCACAACATAGTTGCCTGAGCCTATGTGTTTCGATTGGGAGTTTGCTACGTTTGTTGTGTGCGTCTTTCCATTGCGAAAGAACCTGATGCAGGCGTGCTACGCCCCCCTCACTTTGAGGGTTCGACAGCTTACTGCTGGTACGGCAGTGCGGGGATGCATTTTTTCTTATGTCTGATATTGCCCAACAAAAACAAAGCCTGCGCAAGCAATTATCCAAGGTGCGTCAATTCTTAACTGAGCAGCAACATCAAGCTTATTCTACACAAATCCAAGCCTATGTTCGCCAGTATCTTCAAAGCAAAGCTGTGCAACAGTTATTGGTTTATAAAGCGCTGGCTGCGGAAGTGAATACGGATGAACTTCTCGCTATACAAAACATTGAAGTGTTTGTGCCGCAAATGCTTTCAGATACCGATATGCAATGGTTAAAAATCGATGAGAAAACCCAGTGGAAGCCAGTGTCTTTTGGGGTGCAAGAGCCTGTGGCTGGTGATATTTGGCAGCCAAGTGATGCATCTGCTGTATTGCTTTGCCCTTTGCTGGGCTATGACGGAGACGGGCACAGGTTAGGTATGGGTAAGGGTTATTTTGACCGTTGGTTATCTCAATATGGTGAGGGTTTGGATGTGGTGGGTTTAGCCTTTAGCTGCCAAGCGCTTCCCAAAGTGCCTGTTGAACCGCATGATGTGCCGC
>JALUHL010000084.1 GCA_027053695.1 Ghiorsea sp. | reverse complement strand
ATACCGCGGCAGCACTTTGAATTGTTCTTGAAAGAGTGCGAGTGGAGGTTTAATCTCGCTTCATCAAAAGAGCAGCTTGATGACCTCAAAAAACTGCTCAAAGAATTTTATTAGGTGTCAGCCCCTTTATCTTTGTTTTTTAGGGTTGCTCCTGGCCCTCGCGCTTTCTTCTCTATGCTTACAGGTACACCAAAGTTTTTACACAAAGGATTTTTACAAAAATTGACCTGAATACCACCGTATTCTAAAGGAACTCTTGGGCCTGACCTTTGACAAAATTTCTTCTTCAAATGAAAAATCCCTCCAATCGTTATGATTGAAGGGATTATCTCATGTTACAGAGTATTTTTCAACACCTTTACCTACCGCCTTGTCTCAATGACTGAGGTGGCTTCTTCAAACCAGTGTGGTTTGTCCGAGAAGTTTTGAATGACCTAGTATTCGCGACGTTGACGGGCGCGGATACGACGAAGACGCTTCATAAGACGCTTGCGTGCAGCAGCTTCTTTACGTTTTTTCGCCACAGAAGGTTTTTCATAAGCTTCACGACGACGGCACTCACTAATAACACCACCACGCTCAACTTGTTTACGGAATCGTTTGATTGCCATTTCAATGGGCTCATCAGTACTCACTTTAATTCCTGGCATGTAAAACATCACCCCCTTGGACAAACCGTAAAATTTATACGCCTAGCGTATAGCCTTTGCATGAAGCTTGACTATAAGCCAACTCAAACAAAGGGTCGCGCATTATGGGTAGGGAAACTGTGAAGTCAAATCAAGATAAGCCCACCAAGGGAAGTTTGTTCAAAGCTGCGGCAAAAGTCGGTAGCTGGACTATGCTTTCGCGCATCCTCGGTTTTATCCGCGACATCTTTATTGCCCGCCTACTTGGCGCCAGTCCGCTTGCCGATGCGTTCTTTGTCGCCTTTAAGCTGCCCAACTTTTTCCGCCGCATGTTTGCCGAAGGCACGCTCACGGTTGCCCTTGTTCCTGTCCTAGCCGATGAGCGCAAAAAGGGGGAAGCCGACGCTCATGCGTATTTGAATGCTTTGGCAGGTTTATTATTGGCAGCATTATTATTGTTCACCATTGGCGGCATGATTTTTATGCCGTGGCTCTTGCTCAGCTTCGCCCCGGGTTTCCATGATGACCCTAGCCGCTGGCAACAAGCGCTTACCCTTGCCCGCTTGATGTTTCCTTATTTGTTATTCATCTCACTTGCCGCTATGTCTTGGGCTGTGCTCAATGCATACCGCAAATTCTCTGTTGCTGCGGCAAGCCCCGCGCTATTAAACATCGCCATCATTTTTGCCGCCATTATTTTAGCGCCTTTACATGATAACCCCGCAGAAGCCTTGGCTGTGGGCGTGATTTTAGGTGGTGCGCTGCAGCTGGGCATTCAATTCCCTGCCCTCAAACGCATTGGCTGGATTCCCAAACCCAGTTGGAACCCGCGTATGCCTGCCATCACACAAACACTCAAACTTTTTGGCCCTGCCGTGCTCGGCATTGCCGCTGTACAAATCAATATCTTGGTCGGCACAATTTTAGCCACCTTATTGCCTGTAGGCGCGGTTTCATACTTGTATTACGCCGATAGAATTGTGCAGCTTCCCCTTGCCTTGTTTGGCATTGCCATGGGCACAGCTTTATTGCCCACATTATCCGAGCATTTGGCAAACAACCGCCGCCAAGAGGCAACCCAAGATTTAAGGCGCGGCTTAACATGGCTAACGTGGATTATCCTGCCATCCATGGTGGGTTTATTTTTCCTTGCCGAGCCCATCATTCGCACCTTATTTGAGCATGGCAAGTTCACCGCCCAAGATGCCGCAAACACAGCCTACGCCCTGCAAGCCTACACCGTGGGGCTGATGGTATTTTCATGGTCGCGTGTGTTGTCCACAGCATGTTTTGCAGGCAAAGATGCCAAAGCCCCCATGAAATATGCCATATACACCGTTGCCGTGAATATCGTGCTTGCCGTGATATTGATGCAATCTTGGGGTTATGTCGGCTTGGCATTGGCTTCCGCCCTAGCATCCTTTTTTAATGTGGGCTTGTTGTGGGCGCATTTGCATAAAAAGCATGGCCCCATCTTTGATGGGGCAAGCTGGAAGCGTATGGGCTCTGCGGCTTTGGCGTGTACACCCATGGCAGCATTGTTGTATTACGCACCCACCTTTTGGCTGTTCCCCACGGATAAAATCATGCAATTTATCTGGTTAGGTGTGATTGTCATTTCAAGTATGCTGGTGTTCTTTGCCAGCGCATGGGTGCTGGGTGAGCGCAAACTACTCAAACGAGCATGATCTTGTCATTCCGACCAAAGCGGAGGAATCTCGAGACCTCTCGACTACGCTCGAGGTGACAATCTCCCCCTTTGTTCATCTGCACTGAAGTCTTTTTGCAGCGCACAGAACGATCGTCATGCCGTACTTGATACGGCATCCAGCCCACACCAACAATATGGATTCCGCATCAAGTGCGGAATGACAAGCCATGTTCCCTTATTTGGACATTCCTGCTTTTCATGTAAGCTTCAACTTCACCAAGGGGGTGAGCCATGCAGCGTGAAATCTTTGTCTATGATATTGAAACCGTACCCGATGCGGATGCCGCGCGCAGATTGTTGGGCGATGATAGCTTGGATGATTTTGAAGCCCGCGATGCCTTAGCCGCTTATTTTTTAGAGAAAACCGATGGTAAAAATGATTTTCCTCGCCAACCTTTTCATCAAGTCGTTGCCATCAGCTATGTGCATTTAACACGCGAAGTCGGTAAAGAAGGCAGCGAGCTTGCCATCAAACGCATTGCCACAGGCGGCACGGCTGAATCCAGCGAAGAAGACATGCTAAAAGGCTTTTTCAACATTATCGAATCCCGCGCGCCGCAATTGGTCAGCTTTAATGGCAGAGGCTTTGATATGCCTGTGCTCAAATATAGGGCTATGGTGCATGGTTTATCTTGCCCTCGTTGGTTTAAAGAAGGCGATAAATGGAACAATTATGAAACCCGTTATAGCCACAACTATCACCTCGACCTATTAGAAGTATTATCTGATTTCGGTGCATCCGCCCGCTGCTCTATGCATGAGGTGGCAACTTCTTTTGGCATCCCCGGCAAATTGGATACCGCTGGCGATGATGTGCGTGGCATGTTTGAAGGTGGTGAAATGGATGCCATTCGCAATTATTGTGAGACCGATGTTTGCACCACGGCTTTAATCATGTTCCGCTGGATGTTATTCAAAGGCGAACTCTCCGAAGGCGCTTATGCCAGAGCCATCTTGGGTATGCGCAACTACCTAGAATCGGAAAGCGAACACCGCCCACATTTGGCTGAGTTTTTAGCAGTATGGAAAAGTGAATAATATGTTTTATATTAATGAGTTAGGATTAAAGTTATCTGGCTCCTTTTTTCTGTAAATGGCAGATAGTCAAGAAATCATTACCCACCTAGAAGGCTTGGCAAATTCTGAAATTGCAGAGAGCTCTCAACGGTTCTTTAAAACAGGAAAAGGTGAATATGGTTATGGTGATAAATTTCTTGGGGTACGAGTACCAACATTAAGAAAAGTTGCTAAGCTATTCCATGGAATATCTGTAGTTGAAATAAAAAAACTACTTAAATCAGAATATCATGAGATAAGATTGCTCTCACTGCTAATATTAGTTGGTCAGTATTCAAAAGCTAATGAAGATAAAAAGGAAATCATTTACAACCTGTACCTAAACCATACAAGGTACATTAATAATTGGGATCTTGTAGATAGTTCCGCGCATTATATAGTTGGTGCATGGTTAGCTGAAAAAAATCGGTCAATATTGTATGAGTTAGTAAATTCAAAGAGTCTATGGGATCGCCGCATAGCAATCATGTCTACTTTTTATTTCATAAAAAATGGTGAATTCAACGACACTCTTAAACTATCAGAAATACTTATAAATGATACAGAAGACTTGATTCATAAAGCTGTTGGCTGGATGCTTCGTGAAATAGGAAACCGTGATCAAAGAGCAGAGGAAAAGTACTTAAAACAACATTATAAACAAATGCCTCGAACAATGTTGAGGTATGCAATAGAAAAATTTAGTAAAAATCGTAGGCAAGAATATTTGAAGGGTGAGGTATAAATATTAAGAAAAGGTGACGCTACCCTTTATCCCAAGCAACCAGTTCAACAAGCCTTGCTTTAAGCTCAACATCCTTAAATGCTGAAATACCAACCATGGCTTTGTCCTGCCACTGTAAATCATCCCATGCGGCTTTGATGAGGTGCGGCATGCTATCTTCCAACACCAGCAAAAGAGCTTCAGCTTGTAGCAAGTCTTTCTCTTTTTTATCCAAGTCACTGCGATATTGATAAATAATACACTTGTGCAAGGCATAGCGTGCTGCTTGAGGCACGTACACCAAAACACCATTGCGTGTAATCACGGCTGCTTGTTGGGGGTCTTTAATCAGGTAATCAAGAAAACGCAACGGCTCTGCAAATATATCTGTGCCCAGCAATTGTGATGGCTTCTGCTCTGGTTTGCCTATCAACGGCGTTAAAAAGTCTATTTTCATGCCATTTTGATGCTTAAAGTTGGTGGGCGTATGTTTATGATTGAGTTGTGGGACAGCTCTAAACCCCACTTTAATAAGTCGCTCGGAAACTTTAATGGGCTTTGAGCCTGCCAACTTTAACATTCTTCCTATATCAATATCTTTAGTTTCTGATGTGCCTGCATCCCAAGTTACACCAAGTGAGTTGCCAATCGCACTAAAAGCATGTGAACCAATCAACACACATTGTTGCTGAGAAAATGTGCCCAATGCATCCAACAGCTCTATAGTTTTTAGGCTGACTCTATCAGGCGCATTGCAACCAGAAACCGTGAGCATAGAGCACATTTTACTGCGCTCTTTAAAGTTGCCTATGTTAAGGTCTTCTCCTAACGGCAAAGTCAGCCGTTCACCTTCATATGAAACTCTATGTTGAAGATGAGGAATACCTTTGGGATGCACTTTCATCACTGAGCCAGAAGAAGGAAAAGCCACTTCTGTTTTCAATTCATCCATGAGGTTGCTATATATGATTCTTGATGTTTTATCCCAATAGCGCATGAAGCACTATTGTCCAGTTATACCCTTTTGTCAATAAAAGGTATAACTGGACAATAGGCACTCAATTTTCACACTCAGATGAAATGAAGGTTGTCTGACCATCATTCTTGTTTATATTGATTCACCTATGACTCACTTCTTCAAAAAAATACATGGCATTTAGGCTCAAGTAAGCATGTATAAGACCTACTTCGGCTTTACTGAAAAACCATTCACCATTGCGCCGAATCCGCAATACCTGTTTATGAGCCCAAGGCATCAAGAAGCTTTGGCGCATATGCTGTATGCCATGCAGGGCGAAGGCGGGATTATGGTGCTCACGGGTGAAGTGGGCACAGGCAAGACCACGCTTTGCAGGCATATGTTGGCAGAAGTACCTGAGAATACGGACGTGGCATACATCATCAATCCAAGGCAATCCGCCACGGAAATGCTGGCAAGCTTATGCGATGAATTGCATGTGGAATGCTCGGATACAAGGAGCATCAAGGCGTTAACCGATGCTCTCAATCAACATCTGCTGGATAACCATGCCAAGGGCAAACATACCGTACTGATTATTGATGAAGCCCAGCAGTTGGATATTACCGTGCTGGAGCAACTGCGCCTGCTCACCAATTTGGAAACCAACGATAAAAAGCTGCTGCAAATCATGCTCTTGGGGCAGCCTGAGCTTGCAGATGTGTTAAAGCGCAAGGATTTACGCCAGTTCGCGCAACGCATCACCGCCCGCTATCACCTTACCCCGCTCACCCAAGATGAAGTGGCTGATTATGTGGCGCACAGGCTGCAAATCGCAGGTTGTGACAAGCAAACCCTGTTCCCCAAACCTGTATTGCAATTATTATATGACTACTCAGGGGGTGTGCCGCGCTTAATCAATTTGCTTGCAGACCGCGCTTTGCTTGGCGCTTACGCATCCGAACAAAAGCAAGTGAGCAAAGCCATATTGCAGCAAGCCAAAGAAGAGGTGCTGGGGCATAGCCTTGAAAGCCAAGAGCCTGCGCAAACCCCTACGCGCAACTCATTGCTGCCTTATATTTTGCTCGCCATACTCATCGTGATGGCGCTGTGGTGGTGGAATGCTGCGCAACAACATGATGAAACCACGCAACCCATCCATGCTCAAACCAGCGAACCCGTGCTCACCACGCCTGCACCACAAACCCTTGTGCAAGCTGAAGATAAGGTAAGCATTGAACAACCGCCGCAAACTAGTGAAGCAACGCCCCAAGAAAGTGATCCCGAGCCAGTGGCTACAGCATCTATAGGTACAGGGGCAGCGGATACAGAGGCCATGAATGCAGAGGCAGCCCATGCCAAACAAATCGCCGAAATCAAAGTGCTAGAATCCGTAAAATTACCCATCACCCACAACAAGAATGATGCCTTTATCCCCGTATTTCAAAGCTGGGGGCTAGCGTATAACCCTGAAATCGATGGTGAAGCCTGCACCTTTGCCCAAAGCCATGGTTTATTGTGCTTAAGGCAACGCGCTGATATGGCGCAAATGCGCAGCTTAAATCGCCCTGCCGTGCTCACAGTGAGCGATGATGAAGGGCAAAGGGCTTATACCGCAATCACAGGGCTAACAGGCTCAACGGCACAAGCCGCAAGCCAAGATAACTATGCGCAAATTCCTTTATCCGACTTGGCTTTGCAAAGCTTTAATGATTTCACCCTGCTTTGGAAAGCGCCGCTGGGGTATCACGGGCCCGTGCGCCCGGGGCACAAAGGTAAACTGGTTGAGCATTTGGCAACGCAAGTCACCCAAGCGCTTCATCAAAGTTGGATTGGTTCGCCGCGCAAAGTCTATGATGACACGCTTAAAGAACAGGTGAAAATATTGCAACGCCAAGAAGGATTATCACCTGATGGTGTGGCAGGGCCTATCACATGGATTCATATCAACAGCTTGAATCACATCGGTTCACCCACCTTGAATCAAAAGACTCAACAGGCAGACAACCGCTGATGTCTTATATTCTCGATGCTCTAAATAAAGCCGATAGCGCGCGTAAACAGCAGCAACCCGAGCAGACAACAGCGCCACGCCCTACACCGCAAACCAAAGCAAAGCCATCATGGATTTGGGGGCTTCTTGCATTGCTGGGCATCATCATCGCTGTCACCTTTTGGTGGCTAAACCAAGAGCAGGAAAACATCCGCAAGTTATTCACATCCCAACCAACACCTATCATACAACCCTCAAAGACCAAACCAACAGAGCCTGTTATTTCACAACATGCAGACACCATTGCCACAGTTAAACATACGCCCAAAGCTGTGCCTGCCACAATGCCTACACATGCTGCTGCGCAACACACAACAACAACCATAACGCAACAACCCCAAGCTATCCCGCATATTTTAGATTTGGATACAGCCATACAAAATAAACTTCCAAGCATCGCTATCACCGCTCATGTGTACAGCGCAGATACCAAAAAACGGATGGTGATGATCAACAACCATGTATTGCATGAGGGCGATGCCATTGCTGATGGTTTAACCCTGAAAAGCATTGATGAACAGGGTGTGACCTTAGCCTTGGATGGTGCACCGTTTACCATGAAGACCAAAGATACTTGGCCGCCCTACTGAGCAAAACTGAGCGATGCAACTAGCGGGTAAAAGTGCCTCGAATGTAAGAAAAGCTGCTACCAAGCGACTATTCACCATATGGATAAGACAACGTGATAATGCTGTCATATTTGGCTTTTAAGGTTTGCACACTACACAGACAAAGGATCACAAAACATGCTTAAGAAAAGTTTACCCCTTATCATCATCGCAGCGCTCACCGCACTGTTTTTTGCCTCTGGCTTACATGAATACTTAAGCTTTGAGCAGTTGCGCGAACATCGCCTAGAGCTCAATGCTTGGGTAGCTGCACAACCTGTTCTTGCGGCTTTGGTCTTTATCCTTGCCTATGTTGTTGTGGTCGCCTTCTCGCTTCCCGGCGGCACGATTATGACGCTGGCTGGCGGCTTTTTATTTGGCGCAATCTGGGGCGGGCTTTATACCGTGGTGGGTGCAACACTGGGTGCAACGGCTATCTTCCTTATCGCTAAAACATCGCTAGGCGATGCGCTACTTGCCAAAGCTGGCAAGTCGATTCAATCCATGAAAGCTGGGTTTCAAGACAATGCCCTAAGTTATATGTTTGTATTGCGCCTTGTGCCTTTGTTTCCCTTCTTTATTGTCAATTTAGCCCCTGCATTTTTGGGTGTACCACTGCGCACTTATGTCATTGCAACTTTCCTCGGCATCATGCCTGCTACATTCGTATTCTCACTGGCAGGCAGTGGCTTGGGCAAAGTCTTTGAACAGGGTGAGAGCTTTTCCATCGCAGGCATTCTAACGCCTGAAATGATGGGCGCGCTGGTGGGTTTGGCTTTATTATCCCTTGTGCCCGTCTTCTACAAAAAACTGAAAGGCAAAGGAACCTCAGCATGAATGCGACAAAACAAACGATTCAAACCGATATTTGTGTAATTGGCGCTGGCTCTGGCGGTTTATCCGTAGCCGCAGGCGCAGTACAAATGGGTGCATCCGTAGTGCTCATTGAAAAAGGTAAAATGGGTGGTGATTGCTTGAACACAGGCTGTGTGCCCTCCAAAGCGATTTTGGCAGCAGGGCATGTGGCGCAAACCATGCGGGATGCACACAACTTTGGTATTGAAGCTATCGAACCCAACGTTGACTGGGAAAAAGTGCATGGTCACATTCATAACGTGATTGCAGAAATTGAGCCCAATGATTCTGTGGAGCGTTTTGAAGGTTTGGGCGTGAATGTTATTCAAGCTGCCGCTGAGTTTGTTGATGAAAATACAGTCAAAGCAGGCGATAGCATGATCAAAGCCAAGTATGTGGTGGTGGCAACGGGTTCATCAGCTTTTGTGCCACCCATTGATGGTGTGAATGATGTGCCCTATTTCACCAACGAAAACATCTTTGACAAAAAAGAGAAGGTGGAGCATTTGATTATTATCGGTGGTGGGCCGATTGGTATTGAGCTTGCCCAAGCACATCGCAGGTTGGGTGCAAAAGTCACCGTGATTGAAGTGATGAAACTCCTTGCCAAAGATGACCCTGATTTAACATCCATTGTCATTGAACATTTAAGCCAAGAAGGTATCAACTTTCATGAAGGCGTGAACAACTTACGCTTTGAGCAACATGAAAATGGTATTCATGCATTCTTTGATGAAGCCACGAGCGATAAAACCCAAGTCTGCGATATTCAAGGCTCACATTTGCTGATTGCCACAGGGCGCAAAGCCAATGTGAATGGCTTGAACCTTGAAGCAGCAGGCATCGCTTATTCGCCACGAGGCATTGAAGTGGATAGCCGCTTACGCTCATCGAATAAACGTGTATTTGCCATTGGTGATGTGGCAGGGCCTTATCAATTTACGCATATGGCGGCATACCAAGCTGGTATTATTATCCGAAACATTTTATTCAAACTGCCTGCCAAAGTAGATTATTCTGCTGTGCCATGGGTGACCTATACTGACCCTGAATTGGCACATGTCGGCTTAACCGAAGCCGATGCCAAAGGGCAAGGCAAAGAAGTGCGGATTCTTAAGTGGAGCTTTGAAGAGAATGATAGAGCCCAAGCCGAACAACGCACCGAAGGCTTGGTGAAAGTGGTGGTCACGCCTAAAGGCTTGATTTTAGGCGCAAGCATTGTTGGCTTGCATGCGGGTGAACTTATTCAACCTTGGATTCTTGCCATTTCACAAAAGATGAAGATTGGTGCTATGGCATCTGCGATTGCCCCATATCCCACGCTGGCTGAAGTGAACAAACGTATTGCAGGCAGCTTTTACACTAAAAAACTTTTTTCTGAACAAACGAAAAAAATTGTTCGCTTTTTGATGCGCTGGTTTTAGGTTTGGCTTACAAACCAAGTGTGTGGGGAGGGTTGAGTGTCACAAGCAAAGAAAAATCATGCAGACATCATCGCCAAACTCAAACAATCCATGCGCGTTTCACCCATCCACTCCTCAATAAAGAAGGATGCGCAAAAAAATGAGCCGCCTAAACCTGCGGTTACAACGGTGGCACAAGCCACAACCCAAGATGATAATGCAATTGAGTATCCTTCGCGTGCCCTTTATCTGATTCATGCATGGCGTATGCATGGGCATTTGCATGCC
Source organism: Ghiorsea sp. (assembly GCA_027053695.1). Classification (GTDB taxonomy): domain Bacteria; phylum Pseudomonadota; class Zetaproteobacteria; order Mariprofundales; family Mariprofundaceae; genus Ghiorsea. The sequence goes on along the minus strand of JALUHL010000084.1, from coordinate 2,309 downwards.
GACCTAGACCCTCTAAAACTGCATAAACCCATACCCACGCCAGACACGGAACTGGCCTATTATGGGTTGAGTGAAAAAGACTTGGACAACCTTTTCCCTACTGGTGATTTGGTAGCTCCTGCGCGGCTACCTTTGCACGAAATTTTTCAAATTTTGCAACAAACCTACAGCCATCATATTGGCCCCGAGCTGATGCATGTCAGCGATACTCCTCGCAGAAACTGGCTGCAAACACATTTGGAAAGTACGCGCTCAACCCCCAACTTTGATGCCGCGAAAAAACAACGCATCTTTGCAAAAATCATGCGCGCCGAACAATTCGAGCGCTTTTTACATACCCGCTACACTGGGCAAAAACGCTTCTCTTTGGAGGGTGGTGAAAGCTTAATTCCTATGCTTGATAGCTTAATTCATCGCGCAACAAGCCACGGGGTAAAAGAAATGATTCTCGGCATGGCGCATAGGGGCAGGTTAAACGTGCTCGCCAATACCTTGGGCAAATCCTTGGGTGATGTGTTTGCCGAATTTGAAGGCAACCAATTCTCCGATGCCGAGCACGGCGCTGGTGATGTGAAATATCATATGGGCTTTTCATCCGACATTGAGACTGACCACGGCAACCTTCACTTATCCTTAGCCTTTAACCCCTCACATTTAGAAATTATTTCGCCTGTGGTGTTGGGCAGCGTGCGCGCTCGCCAATGCAGGCGCAAAGATAGCGCAAGGCGCGAAGTGATGGGTGTGTTGGTGCATGGGGATGCAGCATTTGCAGGGCAAGGCATTGTGGCTGAATCCTTAAACCTTGGCGATTTATCGGGCTACCGCACAGGTGGCACAATTCATATCGTGGTCAACAATCAAATCGGCTTCACCACCAACCCTTTTGATGCTCGCTCTACATTTTATTGTACGGATGTGGCTAAACTGGTGCAAGCTCCCATCTTGCATGTGAATGGGGATGACCCCGAAGCCTGCTGCATGGCCATAGAACTGGCTATGGATTACAGGCAAAAGTTCCGCAGTGATGTGGTGATTGATTTGGTGTGCTATCGCAGGCTTGGGCACAATGAAGCCGATGCTCCTGAAGTGACCCAACCCAAAATGTATGAACACATTCGCCATCATCCAACCACCCTAGACATCTACCGTGAAACGCTAGCCCAAGCGGGTGTGATGAGCATGGATGAAAGCGAAGAAGCTATCAGCATGTATCGCGCGTGCTTGGATAATATTCGCCGCGAAAATCTTGACTCCCCACATCCTTCACCCAAGCTCGAAAATAGCCTGCATGGGCGCTGGGAAGGTTTTGTGCGTCAAAATGCGCCAGAGCCTGATACCACGGTGAAGCTTGAACCTTTGCAAAGCTTGGTGCATGCGGCAACCGCCGTGCCTGAAGGCTTTAAGCTGCACCCCAAAGTGAAAAAGATTTATGATAACCGCATCAAAATGATGCAGGGCGATATGCCTATCGATTGGGGCTGTACAGAAATGATGGCTTATGCCACCTTGGTCGCAGATGGCGGCTGGGTGCGTCTTGCTGGCCAAGATTCTGGGCGGGGCACATTTTTTCATCGCCATGCCATCGTTTATGACCAAAACACAGGCAAAGGTTACACCCCCATTCGCAAGCTGATTCAAGGCACATTATCCCGCTTTTTGGTGGTGGATAGTATGCTATCTGAAATGGCAGTGATGGCTTATGAATACGGCTATTCCGTGGCTGAGCCAAGAGCTTTGGTGATTTGGGAAGCCCAATATGGCGATTTTGCCAATATGGCACAGGTGGTGATTGACCAATTTATTGCTGCGGGCGAATCCAAGTGGAATCGTATGTCTGGCTTGGTATTATGGCTACCGCATGGTTATGAAGGGCAAGGCGCTGAGCATTCTTCGGCGCGGTTAGAGCGATATTTACAACTCTGCGCTGATGATAATATGCAGGTGGTTTATCCATCCACGCCTGCGCAGTTGTTTCACTTATTGCGCCGTCAGTATCTTATTTCAACGCGTAAACCACTGATTATGATGGCCCCGAAAAGTATGCTACGGCATAAAGCATCCACGTCTTGCTTGGCTGATTTGACGGAGCATGGTTTTTTGCCTGTACTCCCTGAAATTTCACCTAGCTCACAGTGCAAACGGATTATTCTGTGCAGCGGTAAAGTGCACTTTGACTTGTTGGAAATGCGTGAAAAATTGGGCATCAACGATATACACAGCATTCGTATTGAACGCTTGTATCCATTTCCTGATGCTGAGCTGCGCGATATGCTTAACCAAGCCCCGTACCAAGATTGTGATGAAGTCTT
>JALUHL010000083.1 GCA_027053695.1 Ghiorsea sp. | reverse complement strand
TTCATTTTCTTCCAAACGCCTTGCAAGAAATAGTTTGGAATTCGTACTTGGAAGCGATTAAACCTACCTTGTGGCGCTTCATGATGGCAAATCTCACACCGCGCAATCGAGCGCACATCGGGATTATCAATCACCATATCTCGACGTAATAAATCATGCGTTAATTCAAAGAATTTTGTGTCGCTGATACGCATGGGTGTTTCATCGTCTTTGAGTAAATTCATCATGGGTTGGGCGTATACATTTTCAACATGATCAGCAGCATTTCTTTGCAGGTAGGCCGATACTTCACCAGCAACCTTTGGCTCTAGTTCCGCATTATCGCCAAAGTGATCGCTTAAATTCGCCATGATTTTCTTCCATGAACGGGCAGGTAATGTGCTTGGCGGATAAAGCATATGGCATGCAGAGCACGACTGCTCATAAGCCACACTTTTTTCTTTGGGTAAGATGTTGACCTTGGGTATATATTTTTCCAAATAGGTCATTTTAGCGGGGTCTTGCCAAACTGTTCGCGTTGCTGCCAACACGCCAAAAATAACGATTCCAATCATCAACAGCCAAAACATACCCTTACTCATATTTCTTCAACCTTTTATTTTGATATAAATTTATGACACAGCCAAGTCTAACACGGATAATGTGTAAACCGCACTATTTGCGCCCATATGCAAGCCAATACTAACCCATAGCGAGCGGCTTTTTTCATAAGCAAGCGCGAAAATCATGCCGCCCAACAGTTGCGGTGACAAGAGTAAACCGTGATGCACCATAGAAAAAAAGACCGCACTTACCATCACGGATAAAACCACACCCCAGCGTTCGCGTAACATACGGTATAACAAACCACGAAATATCATTTCTTCCACCACTGGCGCAAGTACAGTCATCAATACAAGCCCCGACAAGCCATGCAGCCACACAGGCAAGCTTACATAAGCAAACATATGCGGCATCAAAGCATAAATCAAAACAAAAGCTGCTACACACCACGCAGAAAACTGCAGAAAAACTTTCATATCTTGCCATGTCGGAACACCAAGACCTAAATCTTGTAGTACAGAAAATTTTTGAATGAGGAAGGCAAAACCTGCTAACTCTATTATGCGTAATCCAACAATCACGCCCTGCTCATGCTCAGCAAAATGTGGGTTCTGCGATAAAGCTAGGGACGCACAGAGTTCTGCAACAATATAAAGCAGCAAACCCCAACGCAAGAAAGGTAGGGGCAAATCATCAAAGGCTTGCGGTGGGAAAAACTGCTGCAATGAAGTGACTAACTTTAACTTTCGGTTTCAGGGGATACGATATTGGCAGTGGCAACAATAGCGCCCAAGCCACCCACGACAGCACCACCCAAAAGTAAGGGAAAAAACATCACCCAACCGCCTAATTCTATGCCAAGACTCGCTTGCCAATCTGATGTAAACCAAATCAATGGCCACATCAATACCCAAGCCACAAAACCTGCACTCACACCAAGCAATACACCTTCTAAAATAAAAGGAAGCCGTACAAACCATTCTTTTGCGCCCATCAAGCGCATCAAATGAACCTCATCAGCACGCGCCAATAAAATCATGCGCAATGTATTGGATACAATCAATGCCATCGCCAAGCCAAGGATGATGGTCGCAAACCAAGCAAGGTTATGAATAGTGCCCAACACATCGCCAGCTTCAACCAGCCTGAATTCATCTTCATTGGTCTCACCATCCAAAGCCAATGCAGCATCCTGAATATCATCCAGCACCGTTTCTGAGCGAGGCTCTTGCAAGGTAACTTCAATGCTTTTTGGCAGATGTTGGCTAAAGCTTGCGGCATCTAACCCACCACCGCCCAACCATTTCTCCATCCACGCTTGGGCTTCTGCATCATCCACCACACGCACATCTTCAATACCATCCATTTCAGCCAGCCTATCCGTTAAGGCTTGCACAGATGAAGCATGACTTTCATCCACATACACATGCACTTTGACTTGATCCTGCCAAGAGCCCACCCACTGCTCACCACCTTGCAGCGCCAACCAAATCACCGCAACCGACCACAAAGCCACCGCAACAATCGCTAAGGCGAGAATTTGATGCACCCCAAAAGGCGGAAGCTGCCAGCCACCGGGCAAGCGCATGGAAGATTTATGTTCATCATATTTTTTGCTTGTTGAATTAGCCATCATCTTTTTGCCCTGTCACCAATGCGCCTTGGTGCAATTGCACCACCAAACCAGGGTGCGATGTGAGTAAATGTAAATCATGGGTTGCCATAATGATAGTTGTACCCAGCTTATTGAGCGACATTAATAAGTCCAAGACATGCCGTGCCGTATCATCATCAAGGTTACCCGTAGGTTCATCAGCGATAATCAAAGAAGGGTTAGACAACATCGCGCGCGCAATCGCGACCCGCTGCTGCTCTCCGCCCGATAATGTTTCAGGGTATGACCATAAGCGGTCTTCTAAACCTACAAAGGAAAGCACTTTTTTTACTCGCGGTAACAAGCGTTCTGCATTCCAACCCTGCACGCGCAAAGGCAAAGCTACATTTTCAAATACCGTGCGCGGCTTTAAAAGGCGGTTACCTTGAAAAATAATGCCTGTGTTTTGCCTAAGCTCTCGAATTTGCGATTCGCTGGCATCCCGCACCTTAGTGCCTTGGACTTGCAACTGCCCTGATGTAGGGCGTAAACCACCATACAACATTTTCAATAATGTTGATTTGCCAGCACCCGATTCACCAATCAAATACACAAAACTACCTTGCGGTATATCCATATTGATACCGGATAATGCCACCTTACCAGTTTGGTAGCGCATCATCAGGTTGCTCATTTGAATGATAGGTTGGGTATCGCTCATGGGCTAAGGGTAGCGTGAGTCTGACACGCTGTCAGTAGGCAAGCGTGTTAAACTTTGTCAGAGTTGCGCTATGCGTGTTGTCTGCCCTGAATGTTTTGCTTCTTATCAAGTTGAAGCCGTGGTTAAAAATGCAGTATTGGTCTGTCATAAGTGCAATACTGAGTTTGATAGCTACGGTAATCGCGTGGTTGCGGGTGATGCAACATCCCAATTTTTCCAAACTCAAGAAGAAAAAGCGCCCACCTTTGGCATCAAAGATTTGATGCAATCAGGTATGAACAAACGCAGGCAGCATGTTTGGCTATGGATGAGCCTTATTCTACTACTGATTGCCGCTGGCGGCATAGCTTACAATTGGAATTTATGGTCGCACCATGGGGTATTCCGAGGTTATCAGCTACAAATCCAAAGCAGTGCGCCTATTTTGGATAGTGATTGGCAAGTCAATCCTGAATCCGTGCATACCGAGTGGATCAAGCGCGATGATGGTAGCTTAGCACTGATTATTGAAGGAGAAGCCTCGAATCTAGTGGGTTATCCCTTACCACCGCCAGAGCTGAACATCACGTTTATCACCCAAACAGGGCAAAATACTGAAGTCATTCAACCCATCACTGAACCTGCGGATATGCAAACATTAACGGCATCACCGTATGTTTCACCGCCTGTGGATAAAACGCCTGTTTTTCCTTTGGCATCGCGTGGGTTTATTTTGGTCTTAGAAGATGTTCCGCTTTCTACACAGCATATCGTATTGCATGCGTTGGCTGTGCAGCATAAAGGTAAATCTAGGCTTTAGCCAACAACATACCCAGCCAAGCCATGCCAATGCAAAGTACGACTGAACCTATGGTATGAATCAAACTATCGGTGATAGAGCCAAGCTCAATCAAGCGTACAGTCTCCACAGAGAATGTGGAGAATGTAGTAAACGAACCTAAGAAACCCACAGTTAACAATAAACGTAATAAATCACTAAGGTGAGTTTTGTCTAAAAACCAAATCACCAAGAAACCCAGCACAAAACTACCCAGTGCATTCACCAACAAGGTTGCCCAAGGGTAATGTGTACCAAACCATCGCTGCATCAAAAGCACCACCCACCAACGGCAAACTGCGCCCATGGATGCGCCCGCCCCAATGGCTATCACTTGTTTTAACACTGCTATCCCCTAACTCTTTCGTTTTTCATCGCGCCTAGCCTGCAGCCAAGCTTTGCGCTCGGCTAGTATTTTTTCAAAACCGCGCTCAACTGGCTCAAACAAGCGCACCTCTTCCACTTCATCAGGAAAATGTTTTTGGGTAACCACAGCATCTTGCTCATGGTGTGCATATTGATAGCCATCACCATGCCCTATC
>JALUHL010000082.1 GCA_027053695.1 Ghiorsea sp. | reverse complement strand
GCTTTTGCCCGAATTGCATTGTAATACCAGTGGTAGAAATCATTGTGATACCGTAAAACCTAAAGATTAGCTTGTTGCTTAGAAAGACGATAAAGCTGAAAGTCGGCGGACTTTAGGCATACGGCTAAGATATACAAGCATTGCATCCATTATCATCATAGACAATGCCCTTCTTCCCATATATTCTCGCTAACAAATAAGTATATCTACCCCTCCTACAATTGGAAGCATAAAACATATGAAATGGAAGAAGTAAATCATGTATGAAGATAGAACCCGCTACTTAGATGAAAAACCAGATAATTCCACTTCAATTTATCAGCATGAAACTCTACTTAGACCAATCAATCCTCCCAAAATAAAAGTTTTATCCTTATTTAGTGGTTGTGGTGGACTAGACTTAGGCTTCGTGGGCGGTTTTGAATTTAGAAAAAAAGAATATAAAAAAAATAATTTTGAAATTGTTTTTTCAAATGACTTCGATTCGGCTGCAACTCTTGTATATAAAGAAAATAAAAAATACTTTAAACACAATATCATAGAAAAGGATATATCTTTAATTGAAGATAGTGAGATTAGTGATTTTGATTTTTTAATTGGAGGTTTTCCTTGTCAGCCATTCTCAAATGCAGGATTAAGAAAAGGTGTAGAAGATGAGAAAGGTAATTTGTTTTCTGATGCCATTAGAATTTTTACTTCTGCAATAAAGAAAGGTAAAAAACCAATTGGGTTTTTATTTGAAAATGTTAGGGGCATAATGTCATCAAGAATGCCTGATGGAACAACTGTTCCTGATGAAATAGTTAAAAGAATGGAAGAATTAGGTTATTCCTCTAACTATAAATTGGTAAAAGCTAGTGACTATGGTGTTCCTTCAAATCGTTACCGATTAATCATAGTAGGATTTAGAAAGGATTTAGGGTATTTTGACTATGATTTATTAAATACAGTCGTTTCTGAAAATAATATTCCAAATGCAAAAAACTCCCCATACGAATTACTCCTAGGCTCAATATTAAGTGATATTCCAAAAAATGCGAAACAAAGAGATGAATATTGGAAGTATTCCCCCTCTGGGCAGCACATGGTTGACTGCATAGGAAGTTGTTTAGATGGTGCAGAAGCTCTTAATAAATTTAAGCGAAAAGTGCCCTTGCATGACATATCAGAAACGATTACTCAAGGAAAATCGTGGAAGAACATGTCCTATGATGATTTTTCCCCACGCTTTAGAAAAATTTGGGACAATCCTAAAAAGTACAGAGCTCCTAATTTTTATAGGCGCTTTGCATTAGGCGAAATTAATGGAACTATAACAGCATCAGCACAGCCAGAGAACTGTGGAATTACTCACCCCTTTCTCAATCGTCGATATACCATAAGAGAAATTGCAAGGATCCAATCATTTCCAGATTCATTTTCCTTTCCCTATAGTACAGTCGCAAATGCTTATAAAGTTATAGGCAATGCTGTACCCCCTGTTCTTGGGTGGGTAATTGCTCAATCAATCGAAAAATTTTTATTGAAGAATAAAAATGATTAATCATGAAAAAGCCTATATATTAGGTTTACTTGTTGGTAATGGGACAATTGCAAACAACACATTTATAATTAAATTACCATTTAATAAATGGGGGATGGATCCTCATAAGATGAGTGAAATTGCGAGAGATATTCTTACTAAAATATCAAACATGTTTAATAAGTCTTATAATTTTCCAATAAATTATGAAATTGGGAATAATGAATGGATAATTAAACCCATTGATAATGCCGACATAAAACTATTAAAAGAAGATCTAAAAAATTTAGGTTTGCCTGCAGAAGGTTTTTTATTAAAAACAGCCGACCTATCAACAGCAAAAAAAATATTAACAGGAATAAATGTTGAAAATTTTCTTTCAGGTATTTTTGATACGCGATGTAGTTTAGCAAAATCTCATAGAAGATTTACTGATGAAGCACCTATTGTTTCTTTGGAGATACCAGGAAGCACAGAAAATTTTAAGTTTGTAAATGCTTTGTGTTCTTGGTTAGCGGACTTAGGAACTATTACAGACCAAATACTATACAACCACCCCAATCAACATTCTGCTGCTGATCCAAATTATAAAGGATGGAAAAAAGGTTTTAAAATTAGATTTTTAGTCAGTTCATTCCTTGCAAAAAACTCTTTTGTTTTAAAAGCAAAAGCTGTTGACGTAAGTAAATTGAATAAAATTCAAGAAAAGAATGAACAGGTTCCTTGTTCAAAGAGAAAAATACGGAAGCCTAGCCCTGTATGTATTCATTCAGAAATTAACTCATCGACATTACCAGTTTCAGTGAGAAATAAATTATTTTTCCACTATCACCATTATTGCGCTGTTTTGGGCTGCAAATATGCACCTATAAATGAAATTAAATCTATTGTAGCCAAGTACAATGAGTATATTTTTGCTTTACCTCGAATGGAAAAAGGAAATATAGAAGATATTACGGAAGTTTTTTCAAAAATTTCTAAAAAATATTTGAAAGGAAAAAAAGTAATCTCAAGAGATATTTCAGTTGTTAATGCAATAAATGCTTCTACTATGAAAGAGTACCTTGAATTAGAGCAAGCTATAGCCTTTCTTTTCTCCAAGAAACTCAACGGAAAACGACACTCAGGGGCAAAAGAGTTAATTTTATCTGAAAATTCTAAGGAACTATTTAAGCAATATGAACTTGAAGGAACTCACTTATCACCAATTTTAATGGTTAATGAAAAAAATGATAGGGCTGTTTTTATTTCTGCCATACAAAGCAAACTAAATCAGGAGTTAATAAAGAAACATATTCAAGTAAATGGATTGGAAGTAAACATAGTATGAAAGAAATAGATTTTTATCCCGAAATATGTGAAAAGTTCAAGAAATATTTAATAGCTTATCTTCCTAATGATGCCGAAATAAATTATTCATTTAATAAATTATTACCTCAAATGATTGATGAAATAAATAAGAAATTTGGTGTATCTGAAACAAACGATAGTTATATTCCTAAGTTGAAACTAGATATTCTGTTTGGGGTTAAAATTAGCAATAAAAAGCTATTTTATATTCTTTTTGAAGTGAAGTATTTAAATCAACTTGGGCTTGCAGAGTACTCTCAATTATCAGGGTATCTACAAGTAGCTAAAAACATTAAGTGTGGAATACTTTTTTTAGTTTTAAAGCCTAATAGTAATTCCTCACTATCAAATGATTTTAATGAAATAATAAGAACTAATAATTTACCAATGGAATGGAAAATGATGCTCGATACTATGGGGAAACCCGAAGAGTTCAGCTATAAAACAGGAATAAGTTATTACATACCGAACAACGGTATAGACTGGATAGACGCGAAAAATATTGGTGGAATTTCAAGTTTTGAAGAATTGGCAACTGAAATAGAACATTTGAAGTAAGCCCTAGCCTTTAACTAAAAAGTGCCGCCATTCCACCCAAACATGACCCGTTCAGGTGCTGCAAACTCAATATAAATGCGGGCGGTCTCAATGCCGCATTGTGCATTGAGGAAAGTGCATATTTGCTGAGAAATGTCCGCTGTTTGTGCGGTGGATAAACCAAGGCTTTTGAGGGTGCAAAAGGCAAGGGGTTCGCTTGTGCCTGCAAAACTCATGCTTTGATTATCATGAAGCTGCACCATCACATAACTTTCAGGTTTGCCAAGTGCTGAAGCCACCAAGCTTGAGGCTTGGCTTAAGAAATCAGCCTTATCTTCAAGGCAAACATTAGTGTTGACCTGAAAGACTGGCATAACTGTTTAGGAAAGCCCCACATGATTTTTGAAGGCTGAAATCGTGTTCGCCAACAGCATGGTGATGGTCATAGGGCCAACGCCGCCCGGTACGGGGGTAATCCAACCTGCATGTTTGGATGCAGCTTCAAAATCCACATCACCTGTGAGCGAGCCATCTTCCAAGCGATGAATGCCCACATCGATAACAATCGCACCCTCTTTAATCCATTCGCCTTGAATCAAACCTTGTTTGCCTGCTGCGGCAATCACAATATCTGCTCTTTCAATGTGCGATTGTAAGTTTTCCGTAAACCGATGAGCCACCGTTACCGTTGCCCCTGCAAGCAAAAGCTCTAATGCCATAGGCCTGCCCACAATGTTGGATGCGCCCACCACCACGGCTTCTTTGCCATGCAAGTCCACGCCTGTGGTCTCTAAAAGCTTCATGCAACCATACGGCGTACAAGAACGAAGCTCTGGCTGGCGCACGGCAAGGCAACCGACATTGTAAGGATGAAAGCCATCCACATCTTTATCCGATGCAATCGCATTCAATACTTTATCCGCATCCATATGCGCAGGCAAAGGCAGCTGCACCAAAATACCATCCACACGCGGATTTTGATTCAAATCTGCAATCAAACCCAACAAATGCTCTTGCGTGGTCTCTTCTGGAAGCTCTGATGCAAAGGAGGTGATGCCGACTTTTTCACAAGCAATCTTTTTGTTTTTGACGTACACATGCGATGCAGGGTCGTTGCCCACAATAATCACCGCCAAACCCGGCGCTCTACCGCATTGCTGCTTCAGCTCAGCCACTTGCGTATGCATCTCATCTTTGAGCTTGGCTGCTAGGGCTTTGCCATCTATCACCTGTGCTGTCATCAATTAAACCACAAACCCTTTGCTGCCACGGCGCATACCCACTGGCCCTGTGCGCGTCATCTCAATGATATATTCAGCATCCGTCTGCTCTAAAATCGCATCAATCGCTTCTGGCGCACCTGTAAATTCAGCAATAAAATAGTTGCCTTCGTCATGGTCGATGATGTGTGCGCCTGCATCTTGCAAAGCTTGGCGGCGCTCGCCTGCATCAATCATTTTCAGCATCAACATGCCCCGCTCAAGATGAACCATATGCGAAATATCTTCGGTTTTAATCACGGGAATCAATTTATTGAGCTGCTTCTTGATTTGCTCAATGATTTTATCATCGCCATACGTCACCAAAGTTAAGCGGCTCACCGTCTCATCCAAGGTCGGTGCTACGTTCAGAGTTTCGATGTTGTAGCCTCGCGCAGAAAACAAGCCTGCAATGCGCGTGAGTACACCAAATTCATTTTCAACTAAAATTGTAATTGTATGTCTCATTTCATTTGCCCACGAAAACCAGGATTTTCCTTCATCATGCCAACACCATCTCATTCAATGCCGCCCCTGCAGGCACCATTGGGAATACATTTTCTTCTTTTGCCACGGCAATATCAATGAACACAAAACTTTCTTGCGCTGCAAAGGCTGTTTTCAAAGCCTTATCCAATTCATCCAAAGTATCTGCTCGTAAACCCACGCCACCATACGCCTCAGCCAACTTGGCAAAGTCGGGCAAAGAATCAAAATAAGAATGCGAGAAGCGGGACTCATGAAACATTTCCTGCCACTGCCTCACCATGCCCATATAAGCATTGTTCAACAGCACAACCACGATTTTTTGCCGATATTGATAAGCTGTTGCCAATTCTTGAATGCACATTTGAATGGATGCATCGCCCGTGAACACCACAATAGGTTCATCAGGTGCTGCCATGGCTGCACCCACAGCCGCAGGCAAACCATAACCCATAGTGCCTAAGCCACCCGATGTAAGGAATTTATGCGGTTCTTTAAGCCCGTAATGCTGGGCCGCCCACATCTGATGTTGCCCCACATCCGTGGTGACAATGGCATTGCCGCCCGTGATGTCGTGAACTTTACGAATCACAGTTTGCGGCTTGATAGCGCCTTCATCGCTTTGCTCAACATGCAAGCAATCTTTCTCCCGCCATTCATCAATTTGCTGCCACCAAATCTTCAACGCTTCCATATCAGGCACGCCACCTTGATGGCTTAATTCATCAAGAATTTGCTGCAATACAATGCCCACATCGCCCACAATCGGCAAATCTGCACGTACATTTTTTGAAATAGACGTTGGATCCACATCAATATGAATCACTTTGGCATCAGGCGCAAACGCATCCAAACGGCCTGTCACACGGTCATCAAAACGCGCGCCTATCGACACCAACAAATCGCAATGGGAAACCGCCATATTCGCTTCATATGTGCCATGCATGCCCAGCATGCCTACAAAATGTTTATCATCAAACGGAATGCCACCAAGCCCCATCAAAGTGTTGGTCACGGGCGCATTCAACTGATGGGCTAAGGTTTTCAACAAGGCTGCTGAACCACGCGCATTCATGATGCCGCCACCTGAATAAAGCATAGGGCGCTTGGCTTGAAGCATGGCGCGAACGGCCTTCTTAATTTGCCCTGCATGACCTGATGTTTTGGGCTGATAAGAGCGCATATTCACTTCTTCAGGCCAAACGAAATCACAAGTTGCAAAACCAATATCTTTAGGAATATCTACCACCACAGAGCCCGGGCGGCCTGTGGTCGCAATATGAAAAGCTTGGCGAATGGTTAAGGCTAAATCTTCAACTTTTTTTACCAAGAAATTGTGTTTGGTGGCAGAGCGGGTGATACCCACAATATCAGCTTCTTGGAATGCATCTGTGCCAATCATGGCCAAGGGAACTTGCCCTGTGAAACACACATTAGGAATCGAATCCGCATTGGAATCTGCAAGACCCGTCACCGCATTGGTTGCACCGGGGCCTGATGTCACCAAAGACACACCGCATTTACCCGACACACGCGCATAACCATTGGCAGCATGCAAAGCTGCTTGCTCATGGCGCACAAGAATATGTTTGAAATGGCTTTGCTGAAAAATCGCATCGTAAATAGGCAGCACCGCACCACCAGGGTAGCCAAAAATGACTTCCACGCCTTCGCGTTTCAAACATTCTACAAAAATTTCAGCGCCAGTCATTTGCATGAGAAATCATCCTAAACCTAATAATATCAAAGAGCGGCAGGCTAAAACCCTCCCAACCCCTGTCAATTAAATATAAAGACTTATGTTTTAAGGGGTTATCAAACTTTCCAATGCTTGCCCGGTGTGATTGTGCCTGCGCATACATCATGCAATGCCCCTGTCACGCTGGATAACACATTGCTTTCACCCATCATGGTACGCTCTGCGAGCACAGCAAAGGCAACCGCTTCCACCGCTTCTACAGGCAACCCAACATCCGCAGTGGTTTGCACGGGCGCTTCAGCCAACACATCGCTTAAACGTTGCTTAAGATGAGCATTGAGCGCGCCCCCACCGCATACATACCATACATCAGGTTTATGCGGTAAAAATTGCAAACTCCCTGCAATACTTTGCACCGTCAGCTCACAAGCTGTTGCCATTTTATCCGCATCCGAAATATCCACTGCCATGATTTGGTGTACCACACCCTCACCAAAATCTTCTCGACCTGTAGAGCGTGGTGGCGTGATTTTAAAAAATGAATGTTTGAGTAAATCATCCAAAAGCGGTTGATGAATTTGCCCAGAAGCAGCAAGTTCGCCGCCTTCATCATAACAAAACCTTGCGTCCGTCATGGTTTGCATCAAGGCATCCATCACCATATTTCCGGGCCCCGTATCAAAGCCTAGCACCGTGCCATCCGCATCCAAATAAGTGATGTTGGCAATGCCGCCAATATTCACCACCGCAACATGTTTATCCTGCTCAGCAAATAATTTTTGATGCACAAACGGAACCAAGGGCGCACCTTGCCCACAAGCTGCAATGTCACGTTTTCGGAAATCCGAGACCACTGTCATCCCTGTTTTCTCGGCAATGGTAGCTGCATCGCCGATTTGCAAGGTAAATGGCAAACTATTATCTATACCTTGCGGTCTATGGCGTATGGTTTGCCCGTGTGAACCTATGGCTTTGATTTGCGCAGGCTCCAAACCTGCTTCTGTCATGGTGTGTAACGCTGCATTGGCAAAAGCTAAACCCATCTCACGGTCTAACACACCCATGGCATCAATTTCATGGAAGCCCGGTTGATTGAGATGCAACACGGGCTCTTTGAGTTTGTCGGGTATGGGGTAAGTGTTAAAATGAACCAGCTCAATAGCATCGCCTGATATGCTAATCACTGCCGCATCAATGCCATCCAAAGATGTGCCCGACATCAAACCCATATAATATGAAACTGCCTGTCCAATCTTTGCCATATCCGTGATTTCCTAAGTGCGAAGTGGACTAAAGCTTAGCATTAAAACTGAACATTCACAGCCACGCCTATGCCTTGATTGGTAATGAGGGGCAAGAATTGCGCAGTGTTCGCATCGGTTTTTCCTTGCGCTAAAGCGGCTTCTCCCCGTTCATAAGCAATGCTGCCAAAGGTGTAACCCAAGGCAATGGCAAGCGGATAATCACTCGCCCAATGTACGCCATTATTCATCATTTGAAAGGATAACAATGAAAGCAACGTCACCCCAGTGGGCATCAGCCAAGGGTTATCAGGATAATTTTTGTGCAACACCGTTAAGGTCATCGTACCCACTGCCAAATGCCCTGAAGGAAATGCATCAAAGCAAGCTACGCAATTGGCATACTCTCGCTGATTGGGGAAAAAGTCCCAACGGCCTCTTGGTTTTGTCGCCTGATTAGGCGTTTCATGGCCTGTGATATGTTTCAAGAATTGCGTGGCAATGGTGGTGGTTATCATGCCTTCAACCAATTCAAAGCCCACGGCATACGTTTTATCATTGTCGGTCGCCGCGCCCACCGCTAAAAAGCTTGCTGCAATCGCGGAATGTGTCCAACCATCACCAATGTAATAAAGCGTTGAACCCAAATCTGAAGGGCCTCGAAAAATATCCAAGCCTTTGTAACTAAGGAATGTTTTGGTGTTGTCTTTGCTGGAGATACCCCACTTCTGCCCCAAATGCTCCGCATCCCTAACCAGCTTATCATCCACAGCCAATAATGCCGCAGTCGATAGCCCCACCGCCCACCAATAGGGCAAGGCTTCTTCATCAAAAACTCGGTCGTAGGCTTGGATATAATCTTGGTAAATATACGTTGGCATTTGCCAAACATCGGGAAAGGTGGTGTGTTCACCAGCCATAACATGGCGAGACAAGCCACATACCACACAAACACACAATATAAGGTTTAATGTTGCCTTTTTTGCCACTGCGCCTCTGCTCTTTGCTGGGTTTGGGTTAATAAATCCACCACCGTTTTTTCAGTTAAATAATCCACAATCCAACCCAAGCCAAAGGGTACATGCCCCGGGTCTGTCTTGGTGTAATAATGTAATACCGTGGATGTTTTGTCAGCCTTTTTAAAATACCAGAAGCCTGTGGAATCTTGAATCGTTTCATCTGGGGCAACACCTTCCCATGCTACTTTATGCCAAGCCATAGCTAAATCTGGCGGTGTCGTATCATAGATTAATTGCAGCCGATAACGCTTATGAACGCCAAAGGGTAGCGCCAGCATATAATTCACTAGCGCCCCTTGATTATCTTGATGTAACACTTTAATCGCCTGCAAATGAGGCATAAATTCGGGCAATCTCGGATAATCTATAATCACATCCAGCAATGTTCTTGGTGGCGTATGAATCAGCAAAAATGCATGGATTTCTTTTTGATAACCTTGGGATTGTTTATGCACCACCATCTTACCTTGCTCAATCTTTGCAATATCTGCTTGGCTTAAGCCCCAAGATGCATCAATATACTCCGTGGCGCTGGTCGAATGCGTAAAAACTGGATTTAAAAAAACCAGAACAACAAACAGTCTTACATATAAATGTTTGCCTATAACCAACTAAGAACCATTTGACTGGTTTGCTCATCGCCCCAATCAATATCACCCAAATGCCGCTGTTTAACTTCGCCATCAGAGCCAATGATGACCGTGGTGGGCAACGCACGCACACCCAATCTTGCTGTGGCACTCATATCACCCATATTTAGGGGTGTTTGAATATGCTTATCATCGTAAAATTCTTGGGCAAATGCCTGATTGCTATCCAAAGAAATCATCACCACTTGCACATCAGGATGCGCTTTCACCCACTTGCTCATGGCAGGCATTTCTTTGCGGCACGGTGGGCACCAACTTGCCCAAAAATGAAGAAGTACAGGTTTACCTTTCATAGACGCCAGTGATACTTGTTCACCTTTTGCGTTTTGCCATTGGTATTCAACGCTGTGCGCTGAAGCAGGTGCCAGCCACAAAAAACTTATTAAAATCAGCATATATTTCATGTTTATCTCCTTTAACCAAGGGTTAAGTCGCAATCCCGCAGTAAAACTTACAGTTTATGCGCCCAAGTCCCTACAATGGGATTCAATGCTTTCTTCAATCTCTGCCAACAAATCATTACGCTTTTTACTTTGCACATCTTGAGCTGAAATGGGCGGCAAAATACGCAAAGTAATCGTACCTGCATGTTTAATAATCGTACCCTTAGGCCAACATAACCCTGCATTATGTGCAATAGGCACAATCATGGTCTGCGCCTTCTTCGCCAAAAAAATCACCCCCGGTTGATACTTACCCTTCTCTCCAACTGCGGAACGCGTGCCCTCTGGAAAAATCACCACTGAACGCCCTGCTTGAATCTGTGCTGTACCTTTTTCGTTCACCTGCTTCAATGCCTCGCGCGCACTGGAACGATTAATAGCAATCACCCCCAAAGCATAAAGCCCCCAACCAAAAATGGGGATATACATCAGCTCTTTTTTAAGAATCCATGTGAATGAGGGCAAAACAGTAGGTAAGGTTGTGGTCTCCCACGTGGATTGATGTTTAACCGCATACACACAGGGCACATCAGGGATATGTTCTTTCCCTTCTATCTTTACCCGAATACCGCAAATTAGAAACAGGAGTGCATTGCCCGTAATTCCCCATAAATGGCCAACTTGCCATGCGAAATCACGGCCAAATATGCGCGCCATAATCACCAA
Organism: Ghiorsea sp.; assembly: GCA_027053695.1. Classification (GTDB taxonomy): domain Bacteria; phylum Pseudomonadota; class Zetaproteobacteria; order Mariprofundales; family Mariprofundaceae; genus Ghiorsea. Next base: position 1,784 of record JALUHL010000082.1, on the reverse strand, counting down.
TAAAGCAATCACAACCGTGACTATGCTAAACACCCCATAAAACAACCATGCCTGAAGATATTTCATGTTTCTGACCTCTGGCTCAGCACAGCATCTACGGCTTCACTTAAATCATGAAATGTTTGGATATATGGCATCAAAGCTTTGGACTTCTCAAAAATAGCATCTGCATCACCATAACCACTACGCACCAATATGGCATCTATGCCAGCCGCATGCGCAGCTTGCACATCGCGGTATGAATCGCCAATCATCACTGCCGTGCTTTTATCTTGAATGTTGAGCGCCTTAAAAGTGTCCAGTAACATGCCTGGCAAAGGTTTACGGCATGCACACCCATCGTCAGGGCCATGTGGACAAACCGCAATATAATCAAAACTTCCACCCAGTTTTTCCGTTTCCGCAATCATTTTTTCTTGAATCGCATCAAACATGGTTTGGTCTATCATACCCCGCCCAAGTGCTGATTGATTGCTGCATACGCTCACCTGCACACCTGCTTGTTTGAGCCTTGCAATCGCCTCAAGACTACCCGGAATGGGCAACCATTGTTCAGGGCTTAAAATATAGTTGGGTGAATCGAAGTTGATGACCCCATCGCGGTCTAACAACACGGTTTGTATTGATGTCATGGGCATAGCATACGCAAGAAAAGCTGTTGCGCAAAACTATCGCAGTTGAATCGCCTTTGTGCCTACGATTTTGTAAATGCTAGACGGGGCTGCTTCTGCCTGTGTGCTGCTCTGACTGTTCAAAAGTATGCCAGATACATGCCTATGCCAGCGATAGCGTTGTTTTAGACTAGGCGAAACAACATCTTGATGCTTGCGGTTGAGGCTACTTGAAAGCAGCAAACCACCGCTTAAATTAGCCAAACGCCTTGTTTCAACATCCGCATCCACGCGAATGGCAATGCAACTCCTTTGGTAGCATGCGGCATGTAACCTTTGTTTGGCAGGAAACACTAACGTTGTTGTGCCTACCCACGATTGCTTAGCCAAACGCCGCAAATGCGGTGATATATAAACTGCCTGTTGCAATGCGGTGCGCACCGAATCTGCCAACAACAAAAAAGGCGCTTTACGCTGCTTAAAGCGTTGTAATCGTTTAATCCCAGCCGCTGAATATGCTGATGCAGCCATGCCGGGCAAGGTTGATGTATGGTGTGCAATTAAATGACCTTGCCGCAGATGCTTAGCTGCTTTTAAGGTGCGTATTTTAGCTATCGGCAAGAATGGCTTCTGCTTGTTGTGCGCGGTCAAAGCGAAGTTTGTGGGCTAAATCTTCATCGGTTTGTGCAAGCATTTGCGCTGCCAACAAAGCTGCATTTTTTGCGGCATTGATGCCCACAGTCGCTACAGGCATACCCGGCGGCATCATCACTGTGGAAAGCAAAGCATCCTCACCATTGAGTGGCCCTGAAGCAATGGGTACGCCAATCACAGGTTTAATGGTTTTCGAGCAAACCACGCCTGCCAAATGCGCAGCCATACCCGCTGCACAAATAAACACCTGACATCCTGCTGCTTCAGCTTCTTTAATCGCTTCAACAGTTGCTTCTGGTGTGCGGTGCGCAGAGCGAACCATGGTTTTATAAGCAATACCAAACTCATCAAATACAGCTTCAGTTTTTTTCATCACTGGCATATCATTTTTACTGCCCATCAAAATCAAAACTTGAATACTTTCCATGACTTCACCTCTTTAAAGTTATTAGAAGCGATGCAGCATACGTATATTCACTATAAAGTCATCACAACAAAGTAAAAAACAGCTTAAAAACC
>JALUHL010000081.1 GCA_027053695.1 Ghiorsea sp. | reverse complement strand
GGACTCGAACCCCGGACACCCGGATTATGATTCCGGTGCTCTAACCAGCTGAGCTAAAGCGCCATCTTGCAAAAATGCGAGAGCCGCACTTTATGAATACGCACACTTTCGTCAACCCTTATCATGCTTGGCCAAGATGACATTGGCATTCGACAATCGTTTGTAAATGCGTGAGCGCCAAAAGATAATGCATACGCTGCGCATCATCCTGCTCTGTTTTAGCCGCGCTTTGCAGCAAATCTCGTAATTCTTGCTGCAAGGCATGGGCTTGCCAATCCTGCAATAAGCCTACTCTTTCTTTGGCTGAGCGCTCTAACAATGTCCGCGCTGCTTGCACTTTCATCAATAATAATCGATTAAGCCATTCCCTGCGCAAAGCATGCGCCTCATCGCTTGCCCAAAGTGGTGTGCGCAACGATGTTTCCAGCGGTGCAAAAGGCAACACAGCAAGACATTGCTCGGTCACGCTAAGGCATTCAGGTAATCCAGCCCCTGCTTGCTCGGATAGGGCAATGGCTGCTACCAAAGGTGTCAACTCCACCGCATCTTTACCTTGTTTTTCTGCATAAGCTTGCAAAGTGGCTCGCGTATGTTTCAGCCATGTTGGAGTCACAGCCATCACATCTGGCAAGGCCAACAAACCTTCCGCAAAATTAATCACTTCTTGCTGCATCACATACCAATCCGCCACATGCCCTGCCCCATCGGAGAACATCGCTTGATACACCTCGCCCGTCGCCAAAAGATCATCCGCAATCAACAGCACTTGCACAATATCAACCTCTGCAGCGGAGGTGAGCTGCTGCAAATAATGGATGCTGGTTAAACCATAACGATTGATGATATAGCTTGCCATGCGGGTATGCGCGATATCTGCTGCGAGTGAATGCTTTTGCATATCTGATGCAAACTTTTGCTGCAACACATCAGGGAAATATCGGGTTAAAAAGACCTGTCCAAACATGCTAAGCTGATAAAAATTATGCGCATCTAAGCCTTGGTGTACCCGATTTTTCTCATGCCCCAACCATTCTGCCAAAGCTGGGCGTAAGGTTGTTAACGCACCCTCTTTCTCTTTGTTCACATAACCATCTGCTATCAGCTGCGCCTGCAAATGTTGCAGCCTTGGCAGATGATGTTTGGCTGCTTCCTGCGCCAAAGAAAGCGCAATCGCTTGCTCTTTATTATCTTGTAAACATTGCGCTGCCACATCATTCGCTGCTTTTTCTAACCACCGATTCCGTTGCTTAAACGGCACATCTGTCAATAGAATTTTGAGGTTCACTTCGTGGTCAGACATATTCACGCCCGCCGCATTATCAATAGCGTCCGTATTAATCAGCCCGCCTCCTTCAGCAAACTGCAATCGTGCGGCTTGCGTAAAACCAAGATTGCCGCCCTCACTCACCACTTTAGCGCGCAACATATCCGCATCAATACGCACAGCATTGTTGGCGGGGTCTTGCGCATCAGCATCATTTTCAAAGCTTGCTTTGACGTATGTGCCGATGCCACCGTTATACAATAAATCCACAGGCGCTTGTAAAATCGCTCGAATCAAAGCTTCGCCAGACAAGCTTGTATCACTGATATCTAACCGCTGCTGCACGGCTTGGGATAGTGGTATGCTTTTTGCAGCGCGGGCAAACACACCACCACCTTGGCTAATCAGCTTCTCATCATAATCGCCCCACCCTTTGACCGCAGCAAACAAACGCTTCCTTTCTGCAAAAGCGGTTTGAACATCAGGGTTGGGGTCTAAAAAGATATGCATATGATTAAAGGCTGCGATAAGCTTTAGGTTCGGGTTGAGCAACATGCCATTGCCAAACACATCCCCACCCATATCACCAATACCAACAGCGGTAACTTCATCTTGATTTAAATCAACGCCAAGCCCTGAAAAATGGTGAGCCGCACATACCCACGCGCCTTTGGCTGTAATACCAAATGCTTTGTGGTCATAACCATGGCTACCGCCACTGGCAAAAGCATCGCCCAGCCAGAAACCTGCTTTGAGGGCTTCTTCATTGGCATCATCGGAATATCGTGCCGTACCTTTATCGGCAGCCACCACCAAATACGCATCATCCTTATCCTGCTCATCAATGCGTATGCCCCTAGGTGGCACAAGCTTGCCTGCAACACGATTGTCCGTAATGGATAATAAAGCGCGGATAAACTGATGATATTGCGCCAACACGAAATCAGCACCCTTACCATCACGCACCACAAATCCGCCTTTAGCACCTGTGGGCACAATCTGCCCATTTTTCACCACTTGCGTTGCCATCAATTCCAACACTTCTGTTCTAAAATCTGTTGGCCTATCTGAGTAGCGCAAGCCGCCACGCGCAATTTTACCCGCCCGCAAATGCACACCTTCCACATGCACACCATGCACAAAAATTTCGCGGTAGGGTTGAGGGTGTGGCGCAAAATCAATCGCTGGTGTGTTTACTTTAACGGCGATGGCTTCACCTTGCGGATGTTGCCACGCATTGGTGCGCAAGCTGGCTTGAACAATAGCAAACAACGCGCGTAGCCAAGTATCTTCTTTAAGGTTTTGCACATCTTGCATGGTTTTTTTGAAATCCGCCTCCGCTTGCGCAATTTGCGTGCGTGGCATGGCAGGGCGATGCTTGCCCTCGAATAAACGAAATAAGGCGCGGGTTACATGTTGATGTTTAATCATCACTTGCGACAAAGCACCAATAGAAACATTGGGCATGAGTTGCGCCAAATGATTCCTAAGCGCAATCAAGATAAGCACATCTCGAATCTGTAATCCTGCTAAAATAACCAGCGCATTCAGTGGGTCATGGTCTGCCAATCCATTAAACACGTCTGCAATGCCCTGCTGCAAGCGCGGCAAACCTTCGGGATGCAATTGCTCAGGCGCTTCACAATAAAAGCGGCAAATATGAAAGTCAGGCTCCGTGTGAACCTCCGTGTAAGAACCTGTGCGAAACCCAACTTTCGCTTGCTCCATGGTCACCAAAGCAAACGCATTTAATTTTTCAGTCATCACGGCCAAAGGCAAAGCTTTCCCTGCAAGAACTTGCACTTCAACACCATCTTGCGCAGTACTATGCACCAGCTTTAGACGGGTTATCACCTCATGCTTTTGAAGAATATTCTGCTCTGCCAACACATCTTCAACGAATTGTTCGGGTGGAAATTGATTTTGATACAGTTGCGGTACTTGATTCAAGGCTTGCAAAGCTGTGTGCAAAAGAGGCGTGGGCAAATCTCGGCTAAGCAAAGCTTGTTTGGCTTTATCTTTCCAAAACACCACACACTGTTGAATAGCTTGAGACAGCGCCGCTTCAGCAGGCCATGCTTTAGCACTTGCAGCGACAAAGATTAAATGCGTTGCCCCCACATTATACCCTTCATGACCCCAAATTTGTATGCCCAAATCAGCCAACTTATCTTGCATATTCCGCCAAATATTATCGCCAAACCTATGGCTGCTTAACGCAATCAGAATATAATCAAAGTTGCCTTGTGTGGGTTTCAAGCGCGCAGCCACCACATCCATGGGGCTTTTCATATCCACAATATTTTTAAAGGGCACTAACCATTGCGATACAGGTATCGAATGCAGCAACGATTTTGGAGCGCGGTCAAACAGCATACGCATTTCACGCTGATAAAAAGCGGATTGTTTGAGCACCACATCTTTGGCCATGCCTTGCCACAAGCCATCAAGCTGAGGCAACTGTGACGCATTGGTATAGCGTGCAGAGCGAGAAAAGTGCCCAATCACCACCACAGATTGAAGCTTCTTCTGCTCAAGCCATGTGATTTGCAGTGCGCGCACATTGGTATGACTATAAATATGACCAAACATCGAAGAAAGATGAAGCCATTGCATGCCAACGTGTTGGGGTGCGCTAATGCTTTGCAGCTCTTCTATTGCCTGCGGAATAACATAAGACAATAACCTCTTACGGCGGCAAATGCCGAGGTTGCGCCGAGGTTGCTTAGGATACCATAATCCAAACAATAAATAGTGTTTATCCAGCATCCAACGTAATAATTGTGCTGTGTCGGGCTGCTGCTCTGCCAAATGCACGGCTGCATTTTCCAATGTGCCCAACATATCTGGGAAATCGGCAACCGATTGATGCACACCCTCAAGAATGTGCAGCATATCTTTTTCAATGGTTTGGATATTGTCTGTGGTCGCAGCAGAAAAGTGAAACACCAATAGCAGCGCATTGCTTTCGCCATTGGACTTAATATCGGGTTTAGCGGGCGTGAGCTTACAAGCATCTTGAGCATCCCTAGCAAATAAAATGGCATGCAGCTGCAAGGGCTGCAAATGTTGCTTTTGTAGATAAGTGCGCACCGCATCAGGATAAAATGCTTGGTCAGGGCAGCTTATCACCAAAATAAATCGATGAATATTATCAAAGGAAAGCAGCTGATGCGTGATGGCGTAGGCATTATCTTTTTGCTGCGTTAAAAGCTTGGCAGCTAAATCCAGCTCTGCATCTTGGATGCGCTTGCGCGGCATATCATGGGCAGGCCATACCGCTTGCCATACCACTTGAAACAAAGGAAGCAGACTTTCTCTAAGTTTGGACATAAGCACCTTCTTTCACGCCTTTGTTGACGAGTATCGCATATTTCTCATCATCGCTCAATATGAGCAATGCATCCACCATTTATATTCCTCCCAAACATACAGGTTTGGATATTCTTTTTCAGGACGAATATTTGTTGGTCGTGAATAAACCTGCAGGCTTACTTTCCGTGCCGGGCAATCGCCCTGAAAAGCAAGATTGTATGGTTTCGCGTTGCCAAGCTGAGTTTGGCGACATCCATATCGCGCACCGCTTAGATATGAGCACATCAGGCATCATCGCCTTTGCTCGCAGTAAAAATGCAGTACGCGCCATGAACCAACTGTTCGCAGAGCGAGAAGTAAGCAAGGCTTATATCGCCGTTGTGGATGGCATTGTGGAAAAGGACAGCGGCGAAATCAATGCACCACTCATGGTGGATTGGCCGAACCGCCCAAGGCAAAAGGTCGATGACCAAGGCAAACCTTCTTGCACCATGTATCAAGTGCTTGAACGCAATCAAGCGGATAACACAACCCGTGTGCAGCTCACCCCGATTACAGGACGCTCCCATCAACTTCGCGTACACATGATGAGCATAGGCCATGCGATTTTAGGCGATGAATTTTATGCGCCTGATGCCGCCTTTCATAAGGCAGGTAGACTGCTCTTGCATGCCGCAGAACTTGCATTTGTTCATCCCATCACTGGTCAGCCCGTGCACATTCATTGCCCACCAAGCTTTTAAGCGCCATTGACCAACAAACAGCTCTCTGCAATCATACAACAATGAAATTTTGCCTTGAGTGTGCTGCTCCATTAAAAGAAAAAGAAACCGATGGTTTTACACGCTTGGTCTGTACAGCATCTGATTGTACCTTTACGTTCTGGAACAACCCGACCCCTGTTGCCGTTGGCCTTGTTCGACTTGGTGACGACTATATCCTAGCCCGTAATGCCAATTGGACAGAAGGCACCTTCTCTATGATTTCAGGCTTTATTGAAAAAGGAGAAACACCCGAGGAAACCATCAAACGTGAACTCAAAGAAGAGCTAGGCTTAACAGCTAATCAGCTTGACTTTATTGGTCACTTTAAATTTGACATGATGAACCAACTCATGATTGCCTATCATGTTCAAGCTTCAGGAGACATTGAATTAAATGAAGAGCTTGTAGAATTTGTGCGTGTCCCTCACCAAGACTTAAAACGCTTTGATTTTGGTAACCTTGAACTTTCCAAACACATTGCATTGAAATGGCTCCGCAACAATCATGCATCATGTTAAACAAACTAAAAGAAATAGGGTTTAAAAAAGTTGGCATGTGGCATCTTAACAACGGCAAACCCGAATTAACACTTCATGATGCCACCAACGCATCTGATATTCTCTATTGTTTTGTCGTTGATGGTATCCCAAAATATATAGGGAAAACAACACAAACATTAGCCAAACGAATGTATGGTTATTATAACCCAAGCTCTTCTCAACGCACAAATATTCGTAACAACCAAAATCTCCAACGTGCCCTACATGAAGGGAAACAGGTTGATGTGTTTATACTAATCGATAAGAAACTATTAAAGCTTGGTGATTTCCACATCAATATTGCCGCTGGACTAGAAGACAGTCTTATTTCAACACTTTCCCCTGAATGGAACCTCCTTGGAAAATAATTTGATGTTTCATTTAATTTCATAGTTAGACTAGCCCCATGTCATCCAACATATATCAACATGCTGTGATAGGGCTTGAGGGTTTAACGCTTTCCAACCAAGAAAAGCAATGGCTTCAAGATTACACGCCCAAAGGTGTGATTCTTTTTGCGCGCAATGTGCAAAGCCCTGAACAAACCCAAGCCTTGCTTGAGGATGTGCGCAAATTTGCAGGCAAGGATATTTGGGCGGCGATTGATGAAGAAGGTGGTCGTGTTCATCGTATGCCTTGGGCTCCGTTTCATAAACGCACCCAAGCCAATGAATATGGTAAGCTATATAAAACTGACCCTGACGAAGCCATCAAACAAGTGTTTAAAGATAGCTATGAAACGGGCAAAGCTTTAAAAGAACTTGGCTTTACCCATAACTGTGCACCTGTATTGGATATTTTTTACCCCCAAGGCGACCCCATTATTGGCAATCGCGCCTATGCCAGCGATGCGGACACTATCGCCATTTTAGGTGCAGCATGTATGTTTGGTTTGCATGATTCTGGCATTGAAGCCATTGGCAAACATTTCCCGGGGCACGGTAGGGCGGATGCCGATTCCCATTTGGCGATGCCAGAAGTGCATGCGGGTTTGGATACGATTTTACAAGAGGCGGATGCTTTTCCTCAACTCTTTGCCAAAGGTTTGAAACATATCATGACGGCGCATGTGGCATACCCTGATATTGATAAAGATGTGGCAACGTTCTCCAAATTCTGGATGCAGGATATTCTCCAAGATAAAATGGGCTTTGAAGGCGATATTTGGAGCGATGACTTGTGCATGAAAGGTTGTGGTATGCCGATTCCTGAAGCGGCTGAAAAAGCCTTGGAAGCGGGGTGCACAGTCTTGCTCGTCTGTGAAGTAGATGGTGTGCAAGAATTTATGCAGGCAAACAACTAAATGGCTGCTGCGAAGTCTTTATACATTTGCCAATCTTGCGGCTCAGAGCAACGCAAATGGCAAGGGCAATGCCCCGATTGCCATGAATGGAATTGTATTTCCGAGCAAGCCGTGGAAGTCACTGGCTTTCGCAATCAAAAACAGACATCCATCAGCAATGCCTTAAGCCCTGAAGCGATTACAGACATCAGCAGCAAAGATGCCCCGCGCCGAAACACCCACATTGAAGAATTGGATAGGGTGCTTGGCGGCGGTTTGGTTCGCGGATCTGCGGTGTTGATTGGTGGCGACCCCGGTATTGGTAAATCTACATTGTTGCTACAAGCCAGCGCCAAATTAGGCGAACATCACGGCACAGTTTTGTATATCACGGGCGAAGAATCCGAGCGCCAAGTCCACCTCAGGGGCGAGCGCATTGATGCCTTGCATGAAGATGTAAAACTCACCACATCTTGCGACTTGGAAGCCATGCTTTCCACCATTGCCAAAGTAAAGCCGCATACCGTGATTGTAGATTCCATTCAAACCACCGTAACCAGCCAACTCTCTTCTGCGCCGGGCACAGTATCTCAAGTCCGCGATTGCGCCGCAGCATTGATTGCAAGTGCTAAACAACTTGGCCACGCATTGATTTTGGTCGGGCATGTAACCAAAGATGGCAGCATTGCTGGCCCTCGTGTATTGGAACATATGGTGGATGCTGTATTGTATTTCGAAGGCGATAGGGGGCATAACCATCGCGTACTTCGTGCTGTGAAAAACCGCTTTGGCCCCGCAGGTGAAATCGGCGTGTTTGAAATGAGCGACAAGGGGCTCACAGGGATTCGTGATGCATCGCGTTTATTTTTGGCCGAACGCGCAGTGGATGTGCCCGGCTCGGTGGTTGTGGCATGTATGGAAGGTACGCGCCCAGTTTTAGTGGAAATCCAAGCTTTGGTTGCACCCACTGTATATGCCACACCCAAACGCTCAACTGTGGGCGTGGATAGCAATCGTGTCGCCATGCTCACCGCAGTATTGGAGCGTAGGGTAGGCATTCCATTGGGCACACAAGATATTTATGTGAATGTAGTGGGGGGCGTGAAGCTTTCTGAACCTGCATCGGATTTGGGGGTGGTGCTTGCCATTTTATCGGCATTTCAAGAAAAGCCATTGCCTTCAGATTTGGTGGTATTTGGTGAAATTGGTTTAACGGGCGAAATCAGAGCCGTGGGCGCGCCTGAGGCCAGAGCCAAAGAAGCGGCAAACCTAGGCTTTTCTCAGCTGCTTTTACCACAAGGCAATCATACAAGGGTGCAGGAAACGGATATCGCTGCTATCCTACGCCCATCACATCAAGAAAACGGATGGAAAGCCATGCCTGCCAAGCATTTAAGCCAAGCAGTACAACTCGCATTTTAGATGAACTTTTTTGATTATATCCTGATTACCGTGGTCGGCCTGTCTATGGTCTTATCATTATGGCGCGGTTTTGTTCGTGAAATTATTTCTTTGGTTGGGCTTGTTTTAGCTTTCTTTTTAGCCAGCCGTTTTGCAGGGGACGCCAGCGGCTTATTAGACCAATGGATTACCCAAAACAATATCGCCAATATCGCAGCTTTCGTGCTTATTTTTGTGTTGGTGATGTTTATTGTCGGCGCGATTGGTTTTATCGTGCGCAAGCTTGTGGATATGGCAGCTCTCACCGCAACAGATAGAACATTAGGCATGTTTTTTGGCGCTGCGCGAGGCATGCTTTTGATTGGCACTGCTTTTTTAATGTACACCGCATACGCCAAACCTGATATGCCCTTTTTGCAAAAAAGCCTACTCACGCCGTATGCTATCCAACTTAGTGAAGTTATCGGTAAAACTATTCCTGCAGACTATCCTTTCTCCACCCAAGAGGGCGGCTCAGCGCCACAACCCGCAAGCGCAAGCGATATGCTGAAAAAAGCGGCAAAAACAGCCAAAGACCAAATCACCCCGCAAGACCAACAAGCCATGAAAGATTTATTGATGGACACCCTCAAGGATGCAAAACCATGACCAGCCAAGCCAAGCCAAATTCACTGATCAACACCACATTTGATGATGACCATTTCCGAGATGAGTGCGGTGTTTTCGGTGTTTTAGACCACCCCGAAGCCGCCAACCTTACTTATTTGGGTTTGTATGCGCTGCAGCATCGTGGGCAAGAATCCACAGGCATTGTATCCACCGATGGCACCAACTTTAACAACCATCGTGGCATGGGTTTGGTCTCGGATGTGTATCAAAAAGAAGATATTGATAAGCTAGAAGGGCGCAGCGCAATCGGGCATGTGCGCTATTCTACAGCAGGGGATTTAGGCTTAAGAAATTGCCAGCCTTTTATGTATCAATATGCGCACGGTGGTATCGCAATGTGCCACAATGGCAATATCATTAATGCTGAAAAATTAAGAGAAGACCTCGAAAAAGCAGGCTCTATCTTTCAATCCACCTCAGACACCGAAGTGATTATTCATTTGCTGGCAAAAAGCCCGGGCAAAAGTACCCGCGAGCGTTTGGCAGAAGCTGCGCAAAAGTTAGAAGGTGGCTTCTCCGTATTGTTGTTGACTGAAAAACGTATGTTTGGCGTGCGCGACCCTAATGGTATTCGCCCTTTGGTTTTGGGTAAGCTTGATAACGCTTGGGTGATGGCAAGTGAAACCTGCGCGTTTGACTTGGTTGGTGCTGAGTTTGTGCGTGATGTGGAAGCGGGCGAATTGGTGGTGATTGATGAAGGTGGGGCTTTGCGCTCTTACTTCCCATTTAAGAAAAATGAACTGCGTTTTTGTGTGTTTGAATATGTATATTTCGCGCGCCCTGATTCCACACTGGAAGGGGTAAACGTGTATGAAGCACGACACAATATTGGCGTAGAATTGGGCAAAGAATCTGCTGTGGATGCCGATTTGGTTATCCCTGTGCCTGACTCTGGTGTTCCGCCAGCTATGGGCTTTGCTCTTGAAACAGGCATTCCTTTCCAAATGGGCTTGATTCGTAATCATTATGTTGGGCGCACCTTTATTGAACCCAAACAAAGCATTCGTAACTTTGGCGTCAAATTAAAGCTCAACCCCAACCGTGATATGATTCAAGGTAAACGCGTTGTCTTGGTGGATGATTCTATTGTCCGTGGTACAACCAGCCGTAAAATTGTGGAAATGGTGCGTGCCGCGGGTGCTGCTGAAATTCATATGCGCATTTCTAGCCCACCCACGAAAAACTCATGCTTTTATGGCATCAATACACCGGATTCTGAAGAGCTTATGGCCAATCGCATGGGTTTGGATGAAATGTGTAAAGCCATTGGTGCGGATTCATTGGCTTTTGTATCTACCCAAGGTTTATACAGGGCAGTTGGTGCGCCACAAGAAAAGCATTGTGATGCCTGTTTCACGGGCAATTATCCCGTATCTATTGAGAAAAAACGTTCGCCGCAACTATCTCTATTGCGCTACTACGATAAACGTCCAAAATGAAGCCAAACCATAGCCCGCTTGAACATTTATGGCATGCCACTTTATGGTCGCTTGCGGGTTTGAAAGCTGCATTTAAATATGAGCAAGCCTTTCGCATCGAAATCTTTGCCTCTGTGTTTATCATACCACTTGCCTTTTATTGGGGTGAAACTGCTATAGAACAAATCTTGCTTCTGGGCGCTTGGATGTTGGTATTGATTGTAGAGCTTTTAAACTCTGGCATTGAAGCAGCCATCGACCGCATTGGCACTGAACACCATGAGCTTTCAGGGCGCGCCAAAGATTTGGGTTCTGCGGCAGTGTTTTTGTGCAACCTTACCTTTGCAACCACTTGGGCGCTTATTCTTCTTCACTAACCATGCCTTGGCGTAACAATCCTTATGTTCGCTTGATGCGAATCGACAAGCCTATTGGCACATTTTTATTGTTATGGCCTACGCTTTGGGCTTTATGGCTTGCCAATAGCGGGCAGCCGCAACCTTTTATCGTATTCATTTTTGTCTTGGGTGTGTTTGTTATGCGTGCTGCAGGCTGTGTGATTAACGACTTTGCAGACCGAAAAGTGGATGGCAAGGTCAAACGCACGGCACACCGCCCACTTGCCACAGGAGAAGTCTCAACCAGACAAGCATTAATCCTTTTCTTTGCCCTCATCATGGCATCTTTTGCGCTCGTCTTAAACTTGGATGGTAAAACCATTGCTTTATCCTTAGTCGCCTTATTTTTGGCGGCTTTATACCCCTTTATGAAACGATACACCCACCTACCACAAGTCTTTCTGGGTGCGGCATTTGGCTGGGCAATTCCTATGGTTTATATGGCAAGCATTGGGGAAATTCCTCTTGAGGCATGGCTATTGTTTATCGCCAATATATGCTGGGTATTGGCGTATGACACCATGTATGCCATGGTTGATTATGATGATGACCTGCAAGTGGGCATCAAATCCACGGCTGTCTTGTTTGGCAAATATACAGCGCTTTGGATAGGTGTTTTCCAGCTTCTCTTTTTGGCGATTATGGCTTGGCTTGGGCTACATGATGCATTAGGCATCTATTACTTTGCTGGGTTATTTATCGCTTTAATCTTTGCTGTGTACCATCAATGGCTGCTACGCGGCTGGGTTCGCGAACGTTGTTTTCAAGCCTTTCTGCATAATAATGTGCTTGGTGCTGTTATTTTCTTGGGTTTATTCCTAGATTACGCGCTGTAAAACAATCGCCAACCCTTTTGGAGCTTTGAAATGACCCATATTCGAATCGCAACTCGCAAATCACCCCTTGCCCTTTGGCAAGCTGAATGGGTCTCTGCTGAATTGGAACGCTTATTTCCTGGCACAATCACTGAATTAGTCAAAATTGTGACCAAAGGCGATAAAATTTTGGATGTGCCTTTGGCAAAAGTGGGTGGAAAAGGTTTGTTTACCAAAGAAATTGATGAAGCATTGCTTGATGGCAGGGCAGACATTGCCGTACACTCCATGAAAGATGTACCAACTGAATTACCTGCGGGCACTTCAATCAGAGCGCATCCCAAGCGTGAAGACCCTCGCGATATTTATGCCACAGTCACAGGTGGTGATTTGGATACTTTGCCTGAAGATGCAACCATTGGTACATCAAGCTTGCGCCGCATCGCGCAAATCAATGCCAAATACCCTAAATTTAAATGTGTTTCGATTCGTGGAAACATCCAAACCCGCCGCAATAAATTGGGCACCGAAGTTGATGCCGTGATTCTTGCTGCTGCAGGCATCAAACGCATGGGCATGCAAGACCAAATGCACGGGTTTTTGGAAGTGGATGATGTGTTGCCCGCTGTGGCACAAGGCACGCTAGGCATTCAAACCAAAGATGATAATGATGAAGTTAATCATATGGTTGATGCCTTAAATGATGCGGATACCGTAGATAGAACCATCGCAGAACGTGCATTCTTGGCGCACCTTGAAGGCGGTTGCCAAGTACCAATTGGCGCATACGCCACTTTGGATGGTGATAAG
>JALUHL010000080.1:2763-4253 GCA_027053695.1 Ghiorsea sp. | reverse complement strand
GGAATACCCACAATACGCTTGATATAATCTTTGCTTCTATCTTCAGGATAATCAAACACCGCAATATCACCGCGTTTGGCAGGTGAAGCCAAGAATTGAATATCAGTGAAAGGAATTCTTAAACCATAGTTATAACGACTCACAAACAAGTAATCACCCACCAAAAGCGTTGGCACCATGCTTGATGAAGGAATCACAAAAGGTGCAATGATAAAGCTACGAATCACCACGGCAAACAAGCCAATCACCAGCATGCTTTCTATCCATTCGCGCCATGCGGGTTTGACGGGTTTATCCTGCATACCTTTCTCTAAAGCTTGCATAGTTTCACTCATGATTCATCACCCAATTTAAGCACAGCAAGGAACGCTTCCTGCGGTACTTCAACGCTACCAATCGCCTTCATTCTCTTCTTACCTTTCTTCTGCTTTTCTAACAACTTACGTTTGCGTGATATATCACCACCATAACATTTCGCAGTTACATTTTTACGCACACCTTTCACCGTTTCACGGGCTAAAATCTTACCGCCAATGGCAGCCTGAATCGGCACATCAAATTGATGCCTTGGAATCAGTTGACGCAATTTTTTCACCAAATCACGCCCTCGCGTTTCCGCAATAGACCTGTGCACAATCAGCGATAAAGCATCCACCGCTTCACCATGCACCAACACATCCAATTTCACCACCGATTCCGCTCTAAAATCAGCCAACTCATAATCCATAGATGCATAACCGCGTGAAATCGATTTCAATTTATCATAAAAATCAATCACCATTTCAGCCAAAGGCAGGTTATATGTCAACATCACTCTACCTTGACCAATGAATTTCATATCTTGCTGAATGCCGCGCCGCTCTTGGCAAAGCTTCATCATCGCGCCCACAAATTCTTCAGGCATAAAGAGATTTGCCACCACAGTTGGCTCTTGGACTTCCTTAATCTCAGACACATCAGGAAAGCTGCTTGGATTCGATATTTCTTTGGTTTCACCATCCGTGGTGGTTACCAAATAAACCACTGAAGGCGCTGTGGTAATCAAATCAAGGTCATACTCGCGCTCAAGACGCTCTTGAATAATCTCCATATGCAACAAGCCTAAGAAACCACAGCGAAAACCCAAACCAAGAGCCTGAGAGCTTTCCATTTCATAGGTAAAAGAAGGGTCATTCATATTCAATTTTTCGAGCGAGTCTCGCAATTCCGCATAATCATTGGAATCCACAGGATATAAGCCTGAAAACACCATGGCTTTAGGCTCTCTAAAGCCTGGAAGCTGCTCTGATGCTGGGTTTTTATCCAAGGTGATGGTGTCGCCTACTCTCAAGTCTGCCAAGGTCTTGATACCGCAAATCATAAAGCCCACATCACCCGATGTAAGCACCCCTGTAGAAACAGGTGCAGGCGTGAACGCACCCAAATCGTTGATGGCATATGTTTTGTCATTGGACATCAATAAAATTTGATCGCCTTTTTTCATCATACCA
>JALUHL010000080.1:0-2753 GCA_027053695.1 Ghiorsea sp. | reverse complement strand
ACTGCACCCACATAAGAATCAAACCAAGAATCAACAATCAAAGCCCTTAATGGCTGGTCATCTTGATTTTCAGGCGCGGGCACACGGGTCACCACGGCTTCTAACACATCCATAATGCCTTCACCTGTCTTTGCAGACACTGCAATAGCCTCAGATGCATCAATGCCAATCACATCCTCAATTTGGCGTTTAGCTTCTTCCACATCCGCCGATGGCAAATCAATTTTGTTAATCACTGGAATAATTTCCAAATCATTTTCCATTGCCAAGTATACGTTCGCCAAGGTTTGCGCTTCCACGCCTTGGGTTGCATCCACAATCAGCAATGCCCCTTCGCAGGCCTGCAAAGAGCGCGATACTTCATAGGTAAAGTCCACATGACCTGGTGTATCAATCAAATTAAGCTTATATTTTTCGCCATCGTTGGCTTTGTATTCAAGAGTAGCTGTTTGCGCTTTAATCGTGATACCACGCTCTTGCTCAAGCTCCATAGAATCAAGCACTTGCTTCTTCATTTCACGCTGTGAAAGCGCACCTGTTTCTTCAATCAATCGGTCAGCAAGGGTTGATTTGCCGTGGTCGATATGCGCAATAATGGAGAAGTTTCGGATATGTTCTTGTTTATAATCGTTATATGACATCGCAGCGCAACCTAACCACCTCACC
This sequence comes from Ghiorsea sp., assembly GCA_027053695.1. Lineage (GTDB taxonomy): Bacteria > Pseudomonadota > Zetaproteobacteria > Mariprofundales > Mariprofundaceae > Ghiorsea. Next base: position 2,087 of record JALUHL010000080.1, on the reverse strand, counting down.
GCCTTCTTACTAGCCCTCTTGATAAGATGACATGCATCCATTGACAATAGCTGCTTACAAGCCATGTTTTCGCCTTTCATTAGCCCAAGGAGAGCCAAACTTTGTCTACAGAAACGAAAATCACATGCCCATGTGGGTCAGGAAAAGCTTTAGAAGATTGCTGCAAGCCTTATCATGAAGGCACAGTCGATGCGCCCACGGCTGAAGCTTTGATGCGCTCTAGGTATGCTGCATTTGTTTTGGATTTGCCTGAATACATTTGGAAAACATGGCATGAAAGCACGCGCCCTGAGCTTGAACTTCTTGGCGGTTTGGCTTTGAAATGGATTGATTTGAAGATTGTATCGACTGAGGCTGGTGAAAATGATGACCAACAAGGCAAAGTTCATTTTATCGCCAGCTTTGTCGGTGGCAACAAGGGTAAAAAGTTAGATGAAACCAGTGATTTCATCAAAGAAGATGGATTATGGTATTATGTGGATGGCGAAAGCTCCACATCCGATATTTCCCGCAATGATAGCTGCCCTTGCGGTTCTGGACTTAAATTTAAGCGCTGCTGCCTAAAATAGCCTCACACCTTAATCTCACCCTTGAAATACAAACTTGCGTGACCCGCAATCCAAACCCTGTCATCAGCAAGTTCACACCACACTTCCCCACCCCGCTTTGAGACTTGCTTGGCAGTCAGTTTGTTTTTACCCAAAATTTCCGTCCAATAAGGTGTAAGTTGGGTAAATGCTGAGCCTGTTACAGGGTCTTCATCAATCCCATAGTTGGGCGCAAAAAAGCGGGATACGAAGTCATAATCTTTGGCTTGAGCGGTGATGATAACCCCACGCAAATCCAGCTGTTTTAACATTTGCATGTCTGGATTTGCCGCTCTCACTGCAGCTTCATCATCCAAAACCACCAGATAATCTTCATGTTTTAAACAAGCTGTTACATGGCTTCCAAATACTTGTTGGATAGACTTAGGAATAGCACATGGTATAGGTGTTTGCTGCGGAAAATCTAACACAAACTTATCACCATCTTGGCTAACTTTTAACTCGCCCGATTTGGATTGAAAAACAATCACTTTACCCACAAAGCCAAGCGCTTCAAACAGCACATACGCTGACGCTAATGTTGCATGGCCGCATAAATCCACTTCTACAGTCGGTGTAAACCAACGGATATGATAAACACCATTATTTTCAACAAAAAATGCCGTTTCTGAAAGGTTATTTTCCATGGCAATGGCTTGCATGGCTTCATCACTTAGCCATGATTTTAGTGGACATACTGCGGCAGGATTCCCCGAAAAAGGGGCTTGTGCGAATGCATCAACCTGATAAAGCTTTAATTTATTCATGCTTATCAAAAATGCCCGATAAATCATCTTCTTGTTTGGTCAAGCGTACCCGCATCACCCTATCCGACTCAATCTCCAAGACTTCAATCAAAGTATTGCTCACATTTAAGCAGGTTTTGCCTTCTGGTACACCGCCAAATTCTTGCACCACAAGCCCACCAATGGTGGTCGCGCCATGATGCGGTAAGTTGATACCTATCATTTGATTCAAGTCTCGAACATTGGCTTTACCACTCGCCACCCAAGACCCATCAGGCTGCTCCCAAGCATCCATAGCCAAAGGTGCATCGGATTCATCCACGATTTCACCTACAATTTCTTCAATAATATCTTCAAGCGTAATCGCTCCATCAATATCACCAAACTCATCCACTACAATCGCCATATGCTGATGTTTACTTTGAAATTCAAAGAGTTGCGCCAGCGCATTGCGACTGGTGGGCACAAAGGTCAGGTTCTGCCAAATCATGGCTTGCGCTAACGGCATTTGTTTTCTCTTATTTTTGAGCAAATCGCGCAGATGAACAATACCCAGCAGATTATCCGAATGCCCATGATACACAGGATAGCGCGAATGCGGATGTTTGATGGCTTGTTCCAAGCATTCTTCAACGGTATGTGAAGCATCCAACATCACCAGTTCTTTGCGCGGTGTCATCAGTGTTTTGATAGATACATCATGCAATTGCAAAGCGCTCATCAGCATTTGTTCGCGTGCCTTGTCCAACTCGCC
>JALUHL010000079.1 GCA_027053695.1 Ghiorsea sp. | reverse complement strand
GCTTTTGCCCCTTGCTCACGAAAGACTTTGTCCGATTCGGTTAAGTCAAACAATGCGCTGGATGAGACAGCAATGACTAATTTTTGTTCAATCGGGTATGCCATGTTTGCTCCAAGGGTTGATGGCTGTGTATCGTGGGTAGATAAAGAGTTGATGTCAAATATGGGTGAGGCTTTTGTTCCTCATGCATAGTGAGTCCACATGCGAATCACTTTGATGGTGCGTTCATGTTTATAAACTTGATACACCAGCCTATGTTGAATATTGATTCTTCTTGAATATGCGCCAGATAAATCGCCCACCAGTTTTTCAAAGGGTGGCGGATTTTGGAATGGATTCTCTTGGATGGTTTCAAGCAAAGCCTTGGTTTTATGTTTAAGCCCTGATGCAGCTATCTTTTTGGCATCTTTTTGGGCTTGTTTTGTATAAACCAGCGCCCAACTCACCAATCAATATCCGTAGCGCATGTTTTTATATCTTGCGCCATACCTTCCTTGATGGATTCTCTCATGCTAGGTATGGATAGCAGGTGAAGGGTTTCAGAGATGGCATTCCAGTCTTCTTCGGATAGCAAAACAGCATTACCTCGTTTGCCTGTAATCATAATAGGTTGATGGGTTTCTTTGGTTTCATCAATCAATGTATAAAGCTTTGACCTTGCTTCTGTGGCATTTAAAATAGTCATCATTCACCTCAAATGCAAAGCGTACGTTAAAAGGTACGCTTGGTCAAGAGCGGGTAATACGCAATATATCTAAAGAATTAGGTACTATGCCACCTTAATTTGTAAAAAAGGGTAGCGTCCCCTTTTTCCTAGTCTCTTAATTCCAGTTTATTTTCTTTAGTTCACTCAGTGTGTTAATTGTAATTTGTTCATTTCTTATTTTTATAAAGCCGTAATAAAGGCTGGCATTTTCTTCTAGATCACCTTGTTTTTCAGCACCAATAAATAGCAGTAAGTAGCCAACGTTGTTATTATTTTGATTGATTAAAACCTCAGCGCATAAAGGAAAATTACGATTTTTATCTGTTTGAGGATTGCCAGATTGTTCTCCACATGCAGTAATATATTCTCCCCATTTGATACTAAGATGGTCTGGTATTATTTCTTTTAGCCATTGGTCGACTTGTATGGGAGGAAGAGTATTGTCATATTTTTGTGCGCTTAATGATTTTGCAACATTTACATATTTATCACTAGCGGTTGCTTCATACGTTAAAAAATATACTAAAATTAGTGGAAGTAATATTTGAAAAAGCTTCATAATATCTCTACGCCTAATTTGTATTGCCTTTAGTCATCATAGCATGGTGGTTGTGATATGTTTGGTTGTCAAATACTTGTCATGGCTTGGGTGATGTGCTGGATATGTTTATCCGAGCAGATAAAAGGCGGCATGGTATATAAGAGTTTACCAAAGGGGCGCAGCCATACACCGTTATCAAGTAATTGGGCTTGTACGTTGGGAATGTCGATAGCGTCTTTCATTTCAATCACGCCGATTGCGCCCATCACGCGGACATCAGCGACTTTATCCGATTGTAAACATGGAGCTAAACCTTCTTGGAGTTGGCTTTCGATGTTGGAGACACGCGCTTGCCAAGGTGAATCCAATAATAAATCAATAGAAGCTTTGGCAACAGCACAAGCCAATGGATTTGCCATAAATGTTGGCCCGTGCATCAAGATATGTCCTTCTTTTTGTATGCCTTGGCTGATTTTAAGGTCGGTGAGTACCGCAGCAAGTGTTAGATAACCGCCCGTCAAAGCTTTGCCCAAGCATAAGATGTCTGGCTGAATATCTGCATGTTCACAAGCAAACAATTTGCCCGTGCGCCCAAATCCCGTAGCGATTTCATCAGCAATGAGCAGCACATCATACTCATCACAAAGCTTGCGGATTTCTTGTAACACTTCGGCAGGGTAAAACAACATGCCGCCTGCACCTTGCACAATGGGTTCCACAATCATGGCGGCAAGCTCATGGTGGTGCGCCTCAAATGCTTCACGCAAGGCTTGAATATCAGGGGCAACGAAATGATGGGTGGGTAACAAACCTTTGTAGAGGTGGTGCATACTGTTATTTGGGTCGCATACGCTCATGGCGGCAAAGGTATCGCCGTGATAAGCGTTGGTGAGGCTCAAGAACTTATTTTTATGGTCTTTTTTCCGCCCTATCTGATATTGCAATGCCATTTTAAGCGCAACTTCCACCGCACCTGAACCTGAATCGGCAAAAAATACATGCTCTAAATTGGTGGGGGTGATATTGATAAGTGTTTTAGCCAAATCAATCGCAGGTTGATGGGTCAAACCGCCAAACATCACATGCGCCATATCTTGAAGCTGCTTTTCAATGGCTGTATTGAGCTCTGGCACATTATATCCATGAATCGCAGACCACCACGAGCTCATGCCATCAATGACTTTTCGACAATCTTTGAGCGTTAAATCAACGCCATAAGCCGATGTCACTTGATACACAGGGTTGGGGTTGGGCATGGCGGCATAAGGATGCCATACATGTTGTTGTTCCCAAGCAAGATTAGGCACGATTATACCGTGCTGTCATTCCCGCGCAGGCGGGAATCCACGATGTAGATTCCCGCCTTCGCGGGAATGACGAGCATGTGATTTTTGAAACATTATAAAAACAGCTTGAGTGCCTGATTATCGCTTTCATCCACATAGGTGTAACCCACGTCTTCAAGGAAAGCCTGAAATTCTGCCAAATCACTATCAGGCACTTCAAAACCAACCAACACACGACCAAACGCAGCACCGTGATTGCGGTAGTGAAACAAGGATATATTCCAACGGCCTGCAAGTTTGGTTAAGAAATCAAGCAATGCGCGAGGGCGCTCTGGAAATTCAAAGCGATACAAATGTTCATCATGCACATCCACAGATTTACCGCCCACCAAATGACGCAAATGTAGTTTCGCAGCTTCATTATCCATGAGGCTTACGATGTTGTAGCCCAATTCGCTAAGTTCGTTGGTGATTTTTTCAGCTTGTGAACCATGCTTGATGGCAACGCCCACATACACATAAGCTTTATTGCGGCTGCACATGCGATAGTTGAACTCGGTGACATTGTATGCACCCAAATGATTGCAGAAATCCAAGAATGAACCTGCTTTTTCTGGGATTTCTACGGTGAACAAGGCTTCTCTGCGCTCGCCCAATTCCGAGCGTTCGGATACATGACGCAAGCGGTCAAAATTCAAGTTCGCGCCACTGTTGACCGTCACCAAATTTTGCCCTGTGAAACCTTCACGCTTCACATATTTTTTAAGTGCTGCCAGAGCTAGTGCGCCCGCAGGCTCAACAATGGCACGGATTTCATCGTAAATATCTTTGATAGCGGCGCATGTTTCGTCCGTGTCCACCAAGATGATTTCATCCAAATGTTGTTTGCATAAATCAAAGGTGATATCACCTACACGTTTGACCGCTACACCATCGGCAAAGATGCCCACTTGGTCTAAAGTGACCAACTCATTCGCTTTGATGGATTCAAACATGGCTGCCGAATCTACAGGCTCAACGCCGATGACTTTGGTGTTGGGGGATAAGGCTTTGATATACAATGCCATACCTGATGCTAAACCGCCACCACCGATAGGGATAAACACCACATCTAAGGGTTTATCGGTTTGCGCTAACAATTCTTTGGCGACTGTGCCTTGCCCAGCGATGACCAATTCATTGTCGTAAGGGTGGATAAAGGTGTAGCCATTTTCATCGCACAAGACTTCCGCATGGGCTAAAGCATCGGAATATGAATCACCAATCAATACTACATTGCCACCCATGGCTTCCACGGCAGATACTTTGATGTCTGGCGTGGTTTCAGGCATGACAATGGTGGCAGGAATGCCAAGCTTGGATGCAGCCAACGCCACACCTTGGGCATGATTACCTGCGGATGCGCAAATCACACCTTTGGCTTTGTCTTCTTCGCTTAAATTGGCGATTTTATTGTATGCGCCGCGAAGCTTGAATGAAAATACAGGTTGTAAGTCTTCACGCTTGAAAGCGATACGATTGCTTAAGCGTTTGCTCAGCTTGGGCGCTGCAACCAAGGGTGTTTTGATAGCCACATCATACACTTTGGCATCATGGATAGCTTGGATATAGTCAAAAGTCATGTCAAACCTCGGATAGCTGCTGCTTAAGCCAAGAGCTCAGCCAACTCAGCATAAATAATACGCATAACATCAAAATAATGGCTGCACCTGATGGCCAATCATACTGATA